>JBFLZA010000355.1:0-9341 GCA_040756535.1 Cyanobacteriota bacterium | reverse complement strand
GAGCGGGTTCATCCGTTACGGGTAGCAGTAACAGGATAACTGCCCAGAGCAGCAAATCAGGTTGAATCAACGCTAGGAGTAGCATTAACAGCCGGGTCATTTGACCGATCGCAATTCCCGTTCTCTGCCCAAACATGGCATGGACAATATGACCACCATCGAGTTGTCCTACAGGCATTAAATTGAAAGCAGTCACGATCAACCCGATGTAGCCGGCAACTGCCACAGGATGAAGGTTAATTGCCATTGTCGGCGTCAGTGCACTGCCCAATACCCACTTACTCAGCACAGCCAGTAAAAAGGAGAATCTGGGATTGAGGGATTGAAAATTCAAGAGTCCTGAACTGTCAGAAAGGGGAACCACATCAGAGTGAGCCAGTCCCCACATCAGTAAAGGAATCGTTACGAGAAAGCCTGCCAAAGGGCCAGCAATCCCAATATCAAATAAGGCTTTACGATGTGGTACAGGCGATCGCATCTGAATAAACGCCCCAAACGTTCCCAAGAAAAAGGGTATGGGAATAAAGTAGGGCAATGTCGCACGCACTTGATAGAATCTAGCCGCCAAGTAATGCCCCAGCTCATGAATGCCCAAAATTGCCATCAGCGCTAGAGCATAAGGCAATCCTGTGAGTAAAAGCGTTGGGTCTGATTGCCACTGTTGAATCGAGACTCCTGCAATTTCGACTCCAATTACTGTGGTGGTAAACACCGTAACCAACAGTAGCCCCAAAGCCAATAGGGGTCGCGTCGCTCGTTCAGTTTCCTTCTCTGTTTTTGGCTGAGCTTGGGGGTTGGGAACCAGGGCAAAAAAGGGTTTGCCGTTGAGGCTTTCTTGAAAGATCACGAAAAAGCGATTGCCGAATTCTGCCTCAATGTTTTCCCGCACTTTCTGGTATGCTGCTTCTGGGTTAGTACGCAGCTTGCCACGACACAAAACAGCTTGAGGTCGATACTCCACGTTTTGGAGATAGTAGACGCCCCAGGGAAAACAATTCCTCAGTTCAGTTTCTTCTTGTTTAGAGATGGGGCGAAACGTTGGCGGTTCACTGGTAGATGGCAGCGTCTGTTTGTTATCTGAGATTGGAGTGTTATTCTCACTCGAATTCGAGGGTGACTTGGGAACTTCACGTCCCCACTGGATTAACATCCAATACAACAAGGGGCAAACCACAAAGGGACCGAGCATCAGGATTAGAGGCGGTTGTGCATCCACTCCCATGATCAGCATCCAGCCACTCCAGATGAGCATGGGTGCCATCAGTACCAGCCACAATAGCCAGACAGGCGTCCGGGTAATGTTGGTAACACTACGTTTGACCGTGAAGTACGTGAAAAAACCCAGACCCAGAAGAAGAATTAGGAGTAACCAGAGTTTCATGATGTATAAATCACAATTGGTGTAAAAGAACGATTTTGAAACAGCTCAACACCGTCCGCGAACAACTATAGGCGTACCATCATTGTGCAACCCAATTCCCCCCAACAGGACAACGTCAATCCTTCTCCAGGTTCACCGTCTAATGGGCTACCGACTGCCTTCAAACCACCACGCCCTGTGTTTGAAACCATTTTTGCCTTTCCACCCCATCGCGATACTTTGGGTGGCACCGCCTATCTCATTTTAGAAAATACAGGTAACCTCCTGATTGATTGTCCCGCCTGGAATGAAGCCAATGAGCAATTCTTACGAGAGAAAGGGGGAGTATCGTGCCTCTTTTTGACCCATAGAGGCGGCATTGGCAAGGCGAGGGAAATACAGGAGGCTTTGGGATGCCAAATTGTGATGCAAGAACAAGAAGCTTACTTGCTACCAGGATTGGATGTAACGCCATTTCAGCACGAGTTGCCCCTTAATCCCCATAGCAGTGCGATTTGGACACCCGGCCACTCTCCAGGCTCCTCTTGTCTTTACTATCAAGGGGAGGGGGGCGTTCTCTTTTCCGGGCGTCATCTACTACCGAACCGACAAGGAGAGCCTGTGCCTCTACGAACCTCGAAAACGTTTCATTGGCGAAGACAGATTCAGAATGTAAAGGCTTTGCTCGATCGCTTCACACCTGAAACGTTACATTACCTCTGCCCCGGTGCCAATACAGGTGCTCTACGGGGCAAAGGCGCGATCGCACAAGCATACCATGGATTAACTCAACTCAATTTAGACCAACTGCTGCATTCCGAACCTTTGTTGTAGCAGTCGAGTCTATCTCGATGAATTTTACAGGTATGGCTGAAATGACACGCCTCGAAGTGATACGTACTTACCTGCAAATGATGCATCGGAGTGAGCTGATTTCTGCCAAGCTTGCAGATGAGTGCGTGCGCGTTGAGCGTGTTTTGGAATGTCCTCCCTCCTTCTTTCGCTACCTCTACCGAGAAGTTGGGCGTCAGTACCATTGGGTTGACCGTTTGGAATGGACAGACGAGCAAATTTGTCAATACCTCAGCCAACCCAGCGTTTCCTTATGGTTGCTTTTCTACACAGGCGCACCAGCGGGTTATTTTGAATTGCGGCAACACGAGGATGGGAGCGTAGAAATTGCCTATTTCGGGTTACTCAAGGAGTTTCAAGGGCGCGGTTTGGGTAAGCATCTGCTCACCATTGCAGTTGAGCAAGGCTGGCAACTTGGCGCTAATCGTCTCTGGGTACATACTTGTACCTTAGACCACTCGGCAGCCTTGCCTAACTACTGCAACAGAGGCTTCAAACCGTTTCGGCAAGAAACCTACGTTGTTAACTCTTAACGGCTTCAGCTAGTACATATTTACTAATTAACTCCTTAATTGCCGCTTGATATTGTTCGTCTACTTCAGTTCCCACCTGAGTGAAACTAATGGGTTCTAAGGATACCTCTAGGTCTGGAGTGATACCCAATTTATGAATATCGTGGTGATTGGGTGTCTCGTACTTGGCAACCGTCACCGCTAACCCCGACCCATCCGGTAAGTCAAATAAAGATTGAATTAAGCCTTTGCCAAAGGTTTTTTCTCCAACTAGCTTGGCTCTCCCATTATCCTGCAAGGCTCCAGCAAGAATCTCACTAGCACTAGCAGTGCCTTGATTAACTAAAACAACCAGTGGGTCTTCAGTGAGGGGAGGGCCATAGGTTTCAAAACTCCCTAGCGTTCCCTGTCGGTTGACCGTATAAACAATGGTGCCTTGATCTAACCAGAGGCGAGCAATTTCGATACCCGCTTGCAACAATCCTCCCGGATTATTCCGCAAGTCAAGAACGTAGCCTTGTGCGCCTTGCGTTTCGAGCCGAGCGATCGCATCGGCAAGTTCTGTGGGAGCATTAGCACTAAACTGCGTTAGACGAATGTAACCAACGGGAACTCCATCGTGATTGGAATCTAGCACAGCATAGACGGGGTTGAGGGCGATGCGATCGCGCACCAGTGGGATAGACTTTTCCTCCCCATTCTTCCCCTGAATTTTTAGGGTAACCGTTGTACCAATTGGCCCACGCATCCGAGCGGCAGCTTGATCGAGAGTAAGTTCTGATGTCAGGAAGCCATCAATTGCTAAAATGCGATCGCGCGGTTGAATTCCCGCCTGCTCTGCTGGCGAACCCGAAATCGGAGTCACCACTTCCAGCTCACCCGTTTCAGCATTGAGAGCAATTTGCAGCCCTACCCCCGATAACTCCCCAGACGTATTCACCTGTAAACTACGATACTGATTAGGGGTTAAAAACCGTGTGAAGGGATCGTCAAGAGTCTCTAACATTTTTTGAATGGCTGCATAGGTCGTCTCGCGGTTATCCAGCCGCTTTTGCAAAGCCTTCTCCCGCAGCATCCACCAGTTCTGATGGTTAAAGCTGTCATCGATATAGGCTTGAGAAACAATGCGCCAAGCTTGATTGAACAGCTTTTGCTCCTCAGTCAACGCCAAAGCAGGTGATGTCCACCACGCTGAGGAGACGATGATTTGGAAAATCAGTAAAAGTCCAACCCAGAAAGCTCGCTTATGCATATCCAATAATCTAACTTTAGGCTTTGATATTTCCCAGGGTGACAGATCCTTAGAGAAGAAGAGGTTTGAAAGGCAAATTTTCTAAGCTTTCTCTCTCCTCCCACTCTCCGATAATGTCTAGAGAGTTACTCCCAAGCAGCGTCCACCCTTGGCAAGCTATGTTACATTTCTTGTATAAACCACATCAAACTGGGTCAGTGATCCTGATCAGAGTTGTGTAAAGTCAGCGACATCGGGGTGTTCCTTCCGCTCACCCTCAAGCAAATCAAAATCCTCCCCTGTGGCACTAGAGCAACTAGGGATTAAACACGTCAAAAACAGCAACTGCCTTATAGGATTAGGAATTCTGGCTTCATGTTTTCTAAGCAGATAACCGACTCAAAAGTCTACAACTGGTTTGAGGAGCGTCTAGAGATTCAGGCACTGGCTGAGGACGTTACCTCAAAATACGTACCTCCCCACGTTAATATTTTTTACTGCTTGGGTGGGATTACGCTCGTTTGCTTCATAATCCAGTTTGCCACTGGATTTGCCATGACTTTTTACTACAGGCCGACAGTCGCTGAGGCCTTTGCCTCCGTACAGTACTTGATGACTGACGTAAACTTCGGCTGGCTCATCCGCTCCGTCCACCGCTGGTCTGCCAGCATGATGGTGCTGATGATGATTCTACATATCTTCCGCGTGTACCTCACCGGTGGATTCAAAAAGCCTCGCGAACTGACCTGGGTGACCGGTGTAGTTCTAGCGGTGATTACCGTTTCCTTTGGTGTTACTGGCTACTCGCTGCCTTGGGACCAAGTGGGTTACTGGGCTGTCAAGATTGTCTCTGGTGTCCCTGACGCAATTCCTGTGGTCGGTCCTTCGATTGTGGAACTGATGCGTGGTAGCACTAGCGTTGGGCAAGCCACTCTGACTCGCTTCTACAGCCTTCATACCTTCGTTCTGCCTTGGTTGATTGCTGTCTTCATGCTGCTGCACTTCATCATGATTCGCAAGCAAGGCATTTCGGGTCCGTTGTAAAGCGAGCTGCTGTACATAGCGATTAGCCGGAGCGTAGTCATACATCCTAAATCCTTAATAAAGGAAAATTAGATTCGAGCTAAAAGCTGAACACCTTCTGCCTGCCGCTCTTCATTGATAAGGAGAATAATCTAAAAAATGGCAACTATCAAAAAGCCTGATCTGAGCGATCCAAAGCTGCGCGAAAAATTGGCCAAGGGAATGGGTCATAACTACTATGGTGAACCCGCTTGGCCGAATGACCTCCTGTACATTTTCCCCGTAGTGATTATGGGGTCTATTGCACTGTGCATTGGTTTGGCTGTTCTTGACCCTGCTATGGTGGGTGAACCGGCTGACCCCTTTGCCACACCTTTGGAAATCCTTCCGGAATGGTACTTCTATCCAGTTTTCCAAATCCTGCGTACTGTTCCTAACAAATTGTTGGGAATTGCCGCGATGACAGGAATTCCTTTAGGTCTGATGCTAGTTCCATTTATCGAGAGTGTGAACAAGTTCCAGAACCCCTTCCGCCGTCCAGTAGCAACAACAGTGTTCTTATTTGGCACTCTGGTTACTCTGTGGCTGGGAATTGGTGCTACCTTCCCAATCGATAAGTCTCTTACTCTGGGTCTGTTTTAAGGCTTAAGACTTAAGTAGTTTTGCCTTGACGCCTGTTAGTGTCTTAGCGGTGCAAATGTATTGCCGAAAGACACAAGCAGGCGTAATTTTTTTTTAAATTTCTTGCTGAATGAAAAGAATACAGGCGGAATGAAAAGAATACAGGAGTTCAGAATTTTTCTAAATCCTGCGCTGACGGTAGTTGGAGGCATCAATAGGGAGTAGGTCGTTGACGGTGAAAGTTGCAAGGTTTTACTGATTTAAGGCACTCATAAGAGTAAATTCTCAACTCTCAGTTAAGTCATTAATCCTTGATATTTAAACTTCAGGGATAGGAAATTCAGCAAGGCTTACTAATGACTGATGAAGAAAAAACTTAGGGCTGTGACCCCCTATTCCTTTTTTTTCTGTCTGCGGTACCATTAAAGTAGCGCTACATTTTTACCAGGGAAACTGCACTCTTCTAAAGCAAGCTGTTCTACCAAGTTTTCAGGTCATCTACGCAAGCGATCGCTAATATCAGATAAGCTCAGTATGTGTAAAACATTGCTTGGTAGACATTGAAGAAATAGGCTTGCTGCAATTTTTTAAATTCTTACATCAACAATAGCTATCAAGAGTAATCAATGAGTGAGTTGCTACTCAATCAATTACTGCTCGGCGGTTATCTAGTAGAGTCAGCATAGGGTTGAGCATGGGGATGGTACAATACGAACGAATTCAGGTTAAAAGTGATTTAACTTTCCAGACCCAGGTACAGAAATGGTTTGAGCAATTTTATTCCAAATATATCTCTTCAATACACGAGTGCGATCGACGATTCCATCAGCTCAATCTTGCTCTAGCTGAAGGATTTTCTAATGCCGTTCGCCACGCTCATCAAGAATTGCCATCAGAAACAACCATTGAAATTGAGCTAACAATTGGGGACGAGTGTATAGAAATTCGCATCTGGGATTGGGGCAAACCCTTCAATCCAGATACGATAGAGGAACCAAAGCCAGGAGAACTCCGCGTCGGGGGGTATGGTTGGTTTCTCCTCAGACGCCTCGCTGACCGAGTGGTATACGAACGTTGTCAAGATGGGAGAAATTGCCTGTTGATTTTAAGCAGCATTTGAACCACTCACATTATCTGGCATAGGGATAAACAGAAAGGTAAAGCAACCGACGATGGCAGGGAATGGACGGCAAAGCTGACCATGTATTTATTTTTCTAGAGATTTTTAATTGTGAAGGAGGTATTCAGTCCTACGCCAAAGACGTTTTGCAGGCTTATTTGTCAGTAAAACGGCAAACAAATTGTAGAACTACTGCTGAAATTTTTTTACTCAAGGATGCTCCGATAGGTGATAATCCTTTCGATGTTGAACCCCTCAAATTTCACTACCTGAAAAGCCAGCATCCATTACTAGGACGTTTACGGTTAACAGCGGGGCTGGTGAATTGCCTGTGGCAACGACGCCCAAGCCATGTGTTCTGTGGTCATATCAAGCTTGCACCCCTAACTCAACTGCTGTGCCAGCGTTGGGGAGTACCCTACACGGTTTTGACTTACGGAAAAGAGGTTTGGTACCCATTGCCCAAGCGCGAACATCAAGCTCTTGCTCAAGCAGCAGAAATATGGACAATTAGCCGTTACAGTCGCGATCGCCTTTGTGAGGCTAATGACCTGAATCCTCACAACGTACACATTTTACCTTGTGTGGTAGATGGCGATGTGTTCAAGCCCGGCCCGAAATCACCCCCATTAATGACAAAGTATGGTCTGTTTGGCGCTAAAGTGCTGATGAGTGTCGCACGGCTTTGGCCTACCGATTTGTATAAAGGGGTCGATGTCACGATTCGGGCACTTCCTGCGATCGCAAAGGTTTTCCCAGACGTTAAATATCTGATCATCGGTCGAGGTGACGACCAACCCCGACTAGCACAGCTAGCACAAGAACTGGGAGTTAGCGATCGCGTTGTCTTTGCTGGTTTCGTCCCGACACCTGATCTCCCCGAACACTACCGCCTTGCTGATGCCTACATTATGCCCTCTCAAGAAGGCTTTGGCATTGTGTATCTAGAAGCAATGGCTAGTGGTAAACCCGTGCTGGCCGGTGATGCTGATGGTTCGGCCGACCCCTTACAGGACGGGCATCTCGGTTGGCACGTCCCACATCGCGATTCAGAGGCTGTTGCTGCGGCTTGTATTGAAATTCTCACAGGGAAAGATCGGCGCTGTGACAGTCAGTGGTTACGGGAACAAGCCCTTGCCCACTTTAGCAAAGATAGCCTCACTCAACAGTTAAAACCATTGCTGGATATCAGTGTCAATCCCTCCCCTCCTCCCTCTTCCTCACAAAAAAGTGAACATCAAAAACACCGAAGGCAGAATCAGTAAGCTGAGGTAGTTCACGGCAAATCTGGACTAGGATGGAGATGTCACGTAAGATATTGGATTTTTAAAGGTTACCGTGAACCAAGACATCCCTAAACTTTTTCAGTTCAACCTATCCGGCATGGGCTGTTGGCTCACGCTCTTAGCAACTGTTTTGTTGCTGAGTTCGGTTGGCTTGGGTTGGGTAGTCAACGGTTTTTTAATTCTGGTTGGCTTAGCCCTCATCTCTCCAGTGATTGGCTGGTTTGTGTTTCGCTGGTGGTTGAAACGCAATCTAGTTGAAGACAAATGTCCTGTTTGTGCTTATGAGTTCACTGGGTTTAATCAAACCGAGTGTCGCTGTCCTAACTGTGGAGAACCTCTAAAAGTAGAACAAGGCCGTTTCAATCGCTTAACGCTTCCCGGTACGATTGATGTTGAAGCCGTAGAGGTATCAGCTCGGCAGATTGAAGATTAGAAGCCATTTTGTTCGCTGGTTTGTTAGAGAATGGAGTATGGATCATCGGTATGGACAACTCTACCGTCTAACCTGCAAAGTTTCAGGTATATCTAGCTACTAGTTGCTATTTGTTTGCTGGCTGTACTCCTCAAGTTACTGCCAACTTTCTGCCCCCAGAGTTGTGCCCCCAGATTTGTGTTAGTACGGTTAGACTACCAGCATAGGTAGTTTACTGATTCCTAACTCACCCACCATGCCCTTGATTGTTACAGAGGGTCAAAACTCAACGCTTGTCCCTGAACCCTGGTTAGCGGTCAATCTTTCCATGTTTTTTCCAGGTATCGGTCAGATTTATGCTGGGGAAAAACTTAAGGGATTGGGATTTTTAGGCAGCCAGGTGATGCTAATTGCGATCGCCATTTGGTCGATTTTTAGTCCAACTGGCAATACAGTTATCGGTCTAGTCTGTCTAGTCCCAATTACTGCTATCTATATTTTGAATTTATTTGATGCCTATTATTCTGCAACGAAGCAATTAAACAGCCAAGCCTCTGAGAACATACCCCGAATTAATAAAGACCCCTGGTTTGCTGTATTTCTCTCTCGCATCTTACCAGGATTGGGGCAGCTATACGTAGAAAAAGAGGTAGTTGGTGGGTTTCTACTTTCATTAATTATTCTTTGTTCCGGTCTTTCTAGTATCTTCTCTAATTTGAGCGTCTTTATTCCCATCATCTCTGCCGTCGCTTGTTATCATGCCTTTGTCGCTTTTCGCCCATCTAGAAGACAAAAGCAGAATTTAATTGCTGTTATTACTTTGTTTGTCTTGACTGTTGGACTTATTGGTAACTATCTACCTCGCTGGATTGAGCAAAAAATCGAACTCTTTGAGATACCCAGCAAGTCGATGTTACCGACGCT
>JBFLZA010000354.1:0-9345 GCA_040756535.1 Cyanobacteriota bacterium | reverse complement strand
AGAAACAAAAGAAGAACTCGGTAAAGTAGTTTGGCCTAGCCGACAGCAGTTAATTAGCGAATCAGCAGCAGTGCTACTGATGGTAATCCTAAGCGCCACCTTAATTTATTTGGTGGATGGCTTCTTCGTATGGGTATCAAATCAGGTGTTTTGATGAGTTTTGCACAAGACGAATCATACGACGATTCAAATCAACAACCAGAACAAACACAATCCGCCCGATGGTATGCGGTACAGGTGGCCTCTGGCTGTGAAAAGCGAGTCAAGACCAACCTGGAGCAGCGCATTCAAACTCTAGATGTGGCTGACCGGATTGTAAGAGTGCAGATTCCGCAGACCCCAACCGTAAAAATTCGTAAGGATGGTTCGCGGCAACACTCGGAAGAAAAAGTCTTCCCTGGCTATGTGTTAGTCCAAATGGTGATGGATGACGACACCTGGCAGGTTGTCAAAAACACACCAAATGTGATTAACTTTGTCGGGGCAGAACAAAAACGTCGCTACGGACGAGGGCGGGGGCATGTGAAACCCGTGCCACTCAGTCCGGGAGAAGTCGAACGGATCTTCAAGCAAGCCGAAGAGCAAGAGCCGATTGTCAAAATTGATATGGCAGCCGGAGATAAAATCATTGTGCTTTCAGGCCCGTTTAAAGACTTTGAAGGCGAGGTCATTGAAGTCAGCCCCGAAAGGAGCAAACTGAAGGCGTTACTGTCGATTTTCGGACGGGACACGCCTGTAGAATTGGAATTCAATCAGGTTCAAAAAACTAGCTAGAAATGGCCAAGAAAGTCGTTGCAATGATTAAGTTGGCTCTCCCAGCAGGGAAAGCCAACCCCGCCCCACCGGTTGGTCCGGCATTGGGTCAGCATGGGGTGAATATTATGGCGTTCTGTAAAGAATACAACGCCAAGACAGCCGATCAAGTGGGAATGGTCGTGCCCGTAGAGATTTCGGTTTTTGAAGACCGTAGCTTTACGTTTATTCTCAAAACCCCACCCGCATCCGTGCTGATTCAGAAAGCAGCGGGAATTCCAAAAGGATCGAGTCAACCCAACAAACAAAAAGTTGGTAAAATTACTCGTGCCCAACTTCAAGAAATTGCCCAAACGAAAATGCCTGACCTCAATGCTAATGATATTGAGGCAGCCATGAAGATAGTGGAAGGCACCGCCCGCAACATGGGTGTGACGGTTGTGGATTAGGTTCTCAACCCAAAAATTACCTTGAAACTGCTGTAAACCTGATTAGGGGGAGAAGCTTAGAACTTCGTAAGTTACCCCAGGAGATGAGAAATGGCAAATCTAAAGATATCGCGCCGAATGCAGGAACTGCTCAAAAAGGTTGAAGACCGACCTTATGAACCGTTAGAGGCGCTCAAGCTTTTAAAAGAAACAGCTACGGCAAAGTTCCCGGAATCAGCGGAAGCGCATATCCGCTTGGGAATTGACCCGAAATACACTGACCAGCAACTGCGGACAACAGTGGCGCTCCCCAAGGGAACAGGTCAAACTGTGCGGGTAGCAGTAATTGCTAGAGGGGAAAAAGTTACAGAAGCCAGTTCTGGAGGCGCTGACATCGTTGGTTCTGAGGAGTTGATTGACGAAATCCAGAAAGGTATGATGGATTTTGATATTTTGATTGCGACTCCGGACGTGATGCCTCAGGTGGCAAAATTAGGCCGTCTTTTGGGACCAAGAGGTTTAATGCCCTCTCCTAAAGGTGGAACGGTCACATTCGACATTGCTCAGGCGATCCAAGAATTCAAAGCCGGTAAACTAGAATTTCGGGCTGACCGCACGGGCATCGTTCATGTTATGTTTGGTAAGGCGTCTTTTTCCCCTGAAGATCTGCTCGTGAACCTCAAAGCCTTGCAGGAAACGATTGATCGTAACCGTCCTTCGGGAGCTAAGGGTCGTTATTGGCGCACTATTTATGTATCTGCCACAATGGGTCCATCGATTCAAGTCGATGTCAACACCCTGCGCGATATGAAAGTAGGTGAAGCTGCCTAATTGGAAATTTGAGATTTAGATTCAGTCTAAGATCTAAAACCAAAAAACAACAGTAGGTTAGTGCCAGAGACAGCAGGAGCAAATTGCTTAATATCCTGCCGAGGTCAATGCCCTAAGTGTCTGTAATACCACTGGTATTCAAGTGAGTGGTATATTAGCTGACCAAGTGCAACCCCGGCATAGCGTCCGGGGTTCGTTTTTGGTTAAGGGGTTGAAGGCTAGAACGGGGAAAGTTGGAAAGTTGGAAGATTGAAAGATTGAAAGTTGGAAAGTTGGAAAGTTGGAAGTTATAACCTGCAACCTACTAAGCTGCCAGCTTGCTAACCTTCAACCTGCAACCCTTAAAGGAGGTGAGATTAAGGATGGGTAGAACACTCGAAAACAAACAGGAAGTTGTCGAAGATCTCAAGCAAGTCTTGAGTGAATCTCAGATGGCGATTGTCATCGACTACCAGGGGCTGTCTGTTGCTGAAATTACAGATTTGCGGAGGCGTCTGCATCCTACGGGTACCGTTTGTAAGGTGTCTAAGAACACCCTGATGCGGAGAGCCATTGATGGCGATGGAAAATGGGAGCCGATGTCGGAATTCTTGAGCGGTTCGACGGCCGTTATGCTGGTCAAAGACGACATTAGCGCAGCCATTAAAGCTTACCAGGACTTCCAGAAAGCTACTAAGAAGACCGAACTTCGTGGTGGTGTGATGGAAGGTCGGGCTTTAAGCCAAGATCAAGTTAAGGCAATTGGCGACTTGCCGTCTAAAGAGCAGCTTATTGCTCAAATTGCAGGAGCGATTAATGCACTGGCAACTAAGATTGCTGTGGGTATTAACGAAGTTCCTGCTTCGCTGGGTCGAAGCCTTAAGGCAATGTCCGAAAAGGAAGGCGATACCACAGAAGGTGAAGCCGCTTAAAGCCTTGAAGTCGCGAGCGATCGCAAGTGTTACACGTCTACAACCTCAGTTCGTCTAGGCGAACTAACTCAAAAAATCAAATCTCAAAGGAGTTTACCAATGTCTGCTTCAACTGATGAAATTCTCGAAAAGCTCAAAACGCTGACGTTGCTGGAAGCCGCTGACCTCGTCAAGCAAATTGAAGAAACTTTCGGTGTGAGTGCTGCTGCTCCTGTAGGTGGCATGATGATGGCTCCTGGTGCTGTTGCGGCTGCTCCTGAACCAGTCGAAGAGAAAACTGAATTTGATGTTGTTCTCGAAGAAGTCCCGGCTGATAAGAAGATTGCTGTACTCAAAGTAGTTCGGGTGCTTACAGGGTTGGGTCTCAAGGAAGCCAAAGACTTGGTGGAAGCTGCACCCAAAGCGGTTAAGGAAGCGATCGCAAAAGAAGCGGCTGAGGATGCCAAGAAGCAGTTGGAAGAGGCTGGCGCAAAGGTCAGCGTGAAGTAACAGCTATCCGATTAAACGGGTTGGGCAAGCTCTCAACCCTCACAAGAACAAAAACTTGTTTTTGCAGAGCAGGCTTCCGGTCTGCTCTGTTTTTTATTCAGAATAAATTATGAGAAATCCCATTAATTTTTATGGATTAGAATTAGTAATTTAATATACAAAATAGCTTAATCAGCAATTAATCCAGATTAGGAGTTGAGCTTCTTCTATTATTCTATTCTTGTTCGCCTCGCTCTCTCCCTAGTAAGAGTTACAACAACTGACTCAATAAAAATTTACCCCTATGGGTACTGATAATTTTTTCTAGAAATAACACACTGGAAATATAGCAACTCCGTATAAAGAGTATTAGAAATTATTGGAGTTCTCAGGGAAAACCTTTGGTTTTTCTTATCTAAAATAAGGGAAGCAACCTAGTGTTGACTTGCTGTTGTATTAGCTAGAGCTTGATTTCCCAGCTTCCTCAGTTCTTCACTCTAGCTATCAATGATTGCTGAGGGCAGGTTAATTTTTGCCCTCAAACTAGTGAAATGACCCATGTGAGGAGAAAAGTATGAATTTAATTTTGGAAAGTAATCAGTCGGATTCTTTGGTTGAGTTCGTTGCGAATTCTCAAGAGAGTTACCAATCGGCTCAAGGAAATCAAAAGTCTCAGATTTCCCTCAATGTATTGCAACGGCTACGCCAATGGCTTGACGAAATTGAGATTCAAAGCCCGGAAATAGCTCGATTGATTGCTAGGGCGATTCCATCTCAGTGTCCATTTGAACGCGATATCCTACTATTTGGTCGTAAGGTAGGGCATATTCCCCCTTTGTGCAAACTGAATCCGTTCTATGAACAGTTGGTCGGCTTGCGTTTTCGCGCTCTTTGTTTCCTAGCAGATGAGTGTGGTGAGGATGTTCAATCCTATTTCTCAAGTTGAAGGCACTTCTTTTAAGAGCGATCGCGTAAATCAAACCTGAGATTTTTTAGCAAATTCTGGCTCTTTCTTCTAGAGGAGTTCGGATAAGGTGACAAAGTTGTAACCGCACTGCATAAGCTGACTCATAATATTTGGCAATGCCTGTACTGTTTTCGAGCGATCGCCACCTTCGTCATGCATCGATCCCTTGTTGCTCTCACTTCGCCTTCGCAACAACCTCGTTAAGTAAGCCGGGTAAAGAAATGCCCTACTTATAAGAGTTGACAGAATCCCCCAACCCAATCCCGACATTGCTTTGGGCTTCAGGGCATAGTCTGCTAATCCATCCTTTAATAGGCTGTTCGGAGGCGAAACACGAAGATTTTAACGCCTATCGTAGCTTCAAAATAGCAAATTTACACGCTTTGTAGCTGTTAAAACAGCGACTGAGTCGCTTTTTTGATTGCTTTATTACCAAAAATTATAGTAAAATAAAACTTCCCTAAGAAAAGCTAGCTAGCTAAACAGCAGGCAACCTTAGGAACTCGATCTATCTGGGTGCATTTTGAACTTTTGCTGGAATTTTCACATTTAATTCCAGGATCTAAGCGCTTAAGAGTTGGTAGTCTTCAATGCCATGGGTGTAACGAAAGGTTACAACATCGGTGGCTCCAAGACTAAGAGGGCTGACAAGGATTAAAGGCAAGGAAGAAAAATTTTGAGGTTAAACAACCTGCATCAGCTCAAAGGTAAGCCCTTTGAGCTAAATTCTTCCTTCTGTCCAGAGTTGGCTGACAATTTCATTAGGGCTAACCTTGCTAAGTGGGGAGCAGATGCTCAGGCGTATCCCCCTCTACTCAGCAAAAGAGTAGGGGAGAGTAAAAATAATCTCCCCTATAACCCCTCTCGTATATTTGAGTGACTTAACGGATTCGAGATCACAGAAGCTCTGCCCCTGAAGTTGCTATTCAGTTAGCAACCCAATCTGAGATGGAAGATTAATTTGCTATTTATCAAACGTTTTCCATCTTCTGACACACTCTTGTTCCCTCTCATAGAAAATATGAGAGTTGTCAACCAATTTATTGAATTTAATGGAGCTGTGAGCTTCAGTCAGCGTTCGTGCTTACACTCGACTTGTTGCCTTTTAATCCCAAGAAAATGCTCTCTCTAACATGAGAAGCAGAATTCTTCGGTTTTGGCTACCTTATCCCCAACCCAAATCTAAACGCCAGGAACCCAAAGAACCAGAGTCACCAGCAGAACAATCAGTAATAACAAGTCGCCAAGTACCAGTCGCGAGAAGACCTTCAAACATTGAGAGGGGTTGGAGCGCTGTATAGTTGCCGCTGGGGATAACACTATTAGCGGCCGCTGCTGTCTCGAAAGAGTAGGGGTTGCGGTCGTTAAAGCTGTAATCACCCATCAGGTCGTTGCTATAACCACTAGAAGAGAAGTGCGGTTGACCGGGTCGCCGGAACAACTCAACCACAGTATCCGTTTCTAAATGGCGCACACGGATCATCAAATCGCCCACCCAGGTGTGGACTAAGTTTTCCAGCGTGACAGTTACGTCAGTGAGGCGGAAGTTCTCCGTAACAATAATTTCATCCTGAAAGCTCCCGTGACCATCAGGAATGTTGCCGCCATTGCCAACAAACGTTGAGACATGAGCCTTACTGGTGGTAGGGAGATTAATATCAACGGTTGTGGTGCGGGTTTCTGTGATGGTTTTAGCCATGATGGTGCTTGCTCCAAAAAAAACTAAAGGTTGACAAGGGTGAAATCCGAGGGGCGATAACCCTTACGGGGTGCACTATTTGATCGCGAAACAAAAACGTTAAGAACTATTACGAACTTTTACGTTTTCATCAACAGTGTCCATACTTTTATTGAAATTCGCAATCAAATCATACGATATATTTACTTCTTTATTAAAGATTACATTCCTTCCCCCAATAAATCTAGCCCCTTAGCAGTATCTTTATAAAAAAAAACACCTCAAAATCAGGTGTAATGTAATGGCTAATTGTCTACAACCCTTACCATTAAAAGCTTTCAAAAAAATCATTCGTTAAAAATTTGAGGTTTTTATATGAATTTATTTTAAAGATAAAGCAGATTAATCATTAAATGAAAGTTCAAAAGAATGAAAATAATTTAAGAATTTAAAGACAATATATTTGTGTCATGGTGTTAATAATTCCACCATGCCAAAAACTACCTGAAATAGAGAAGCTCTATTTTTTATTTGGCTGATTTTAAACCTAAGTTCTGCTTTTAAAGTAGCGCATTAATATTTTTTAGGAACTAGTACACAATGGCGTAAATTCGCCTACTAGTTTTCCATTTCAGTGGGCAGCGCGTACCTACTCCCAAATAGTAGATAAACTTCCGCCCAAAGATACACGATGAGCCACCAAGTTTAGGCAAAACTAGGTGTAGAGAACGAAGTAGACCTCTGTTCGAGGCGTCAGATAGCCCAATAGCTCCGCCTTGTGGGAGGATTGCTACCTAAAAAAGCTTTGAAAACAAATTGGCTCTATTTTTCTGCCAATGAGTGACATTGCTTAATCTTCAGTCTCGCTGTCACTGTAGGATTTAGGTCAGCCGTGCCGCAGAGGTGTTAATTCTAGGGTGATTAGATGGGTTTGAGAAATTGTTTATATCAAAAATAAAACTCCCATAACGATATGCAGGCAGATTGTGACAGAAATGCTCTTTGGTGTGACACTTGGAGGTAAGAATGTGGGCTAGGCAAGAGGACTGCGGTTGCCAGCCCACGGTTTTCATTCTGTGAGGCCTCTCACTTCGTCATACAAAATCGTATGACGCGTATTACACCAATAAGCATATTATTGCAGTCTTCTGAATTTTTTTGTTAAAGATTTATTGCAATTTACTCGGCTAACTTGCCGCTTTGTGAAGGAGTACCTGGATAGGCGGTATATATTCCACCGGGTATACTCCTATTAGTAGTGTAAGTGTAGTTTTTAAACGCTACTTATGGCGTGATTTTTGCAGCCCACGCTATATCGAGTCGATAACCCTATCAAAGCGCTATATAGGGAATAACTGACATAAATATGAGAGACATCAAAAAAGCACCCACCGTCATTCGATTTTGGATTTTGGATTGTTCCTACGACTGTTAGCGCAAGTGGGCGCTCCAAGGAGCGACAAGTCGGAGGATTGAGACCTTTTTGGTTTTTGGTCAGTGTTTTAATTTGTAACGATTAAGGCGTTGCTTAATTAAGAAATGACTAGGTAACGGTAACTCTCTTGGAGGTGTTAGCAAACTGCATTTCCTCTCCTGTTAGTGAATCGCGTTCCCCTGAGTGACAGGGAAGGGCGAATCCGTTCCTAATTATTCCTTAATCAGCAACGCCTCTATTAAAAAGTAAAAAGCGTCTATGCGGTTGTCTATTCTACGGTGGCTAGTTCTGTGCTACCACCAGTGCGGCGGCGTGTCAGGGTGTTGAACAGCATCTGACCGATGGCTTTAATCAGATTGCCCTCTAGTTCCTGGAACATCTTCATGTTCATACCAAACGTCGCATTCGCTTCGTCCACAATCCGCTCGGTTGTGGTTTCGTCTACAGGTAACTCATCTAGAGCTTGCCGATATTGAGCTTTAAATGCCTTCTCATCCGGAATGTCTTGGAACTCATAGAAAGCCGTGCCTTCCCCTTCCGCTAGGTTCATCGCCTTTTGGGCAATCTTTTTGAGAATCTGCCCTCCCGATAAATCACCTAGGTAGCGGGTGTAGGAGTGAGCAACGAGTAGTTCAGGTTCTGAAGCTGATACTTTCCGAATGTGTTCGACATAGGCTTGAGCGGCAGCTGAAGGAGCCACTTGCTCACGCCAGTTAGAACCGTAGTAATAGCACAAATCCTGCTCTAAGCTTTTTTTCCGGTTAAGCTGTTGAAAGTAAATTTTTGAAACCACTGGGTGAGAACGATGGCGCTCCATCTCTTCTTCCATCGCTAAGTAGACGAAGTAGAGGTTTGCTACCAACTTCCGGTATGAGTTTTTTTCAACTACTCCTTTTAAAAAGCATTTGACAAACCCAACGTTCTCCGCCATCGTGTGAGCTTTTTTGGTGCCCTCACGCAACTTGGTGGCTAAATTGCTAGTCATGCCAAATTATCCTGTTCTTAAGGTTGACGGGTGTGTATTGTTCTTTACAAAAGAGCGAAAACTTTCCCAAATTGTTAGATTATACTGATTTGATGAGAGTTGCCGTTAAGAATTTTTACGTTATTTAAACTTCTGCGCTGGGCTTGATACATTCTCTGCCCAAGGTAAATCATTTCGTCGGACTGAGGGAAACTAGCTACACAAAACTAACGCTATTTCCACAGCCTTCTCATATTACGGTCAATTCCTTTGATTGAACAGGATTTCTAAAATTTCTAGAATGCTGATGTAGGGGCTTAGGGCAATAAGCCCCCACTAGGATTGGCGCTAATTTCGCAGGAAATTGGATGTTAGATATCCAAGTCTGTGAGGTTGAGGCGACAGCCGTAGGTTTCGATGAATTCGCGGCGGGGGCCGACGCGATCGCCCATTAGCACCGTAAAGACTCTGTCTGCTTCGGCGGCATCCTCAATCTCCACCTGCTTCAATGTGCGAGTGGCGGGGTTCATCGTGGTATCCCACAACTGCGCTGGCATCATTTCACCCAAGCCTTTGAACCGTTGGATGGTGTAATTGGCATTGGCGGGAAACTCATGTTGGATGAGATTGCTGAGTTCGCGATCGCTATAGCAATAGTAATGACTGCGTCCCCGCTCCACTTTGTAGAGTGGAGGGCAAGCGATGTAAATGTAACCTTGATCGACCAGCGACCGTTGATAGCGATAGAAGAACGTTAGCAATAGCGTGCGGATGTGGGCCCCATCAACATCAGCATCAGTCATTATTACTATACGGTGGTATCGCAGTTGAGAGGCATCGAACTCCTCACCTTTGATACCCAAGCCAAGAGCTGTAATCAAGGACTGAATTTCTGTGTTTTTGTAGATCT
>JBFLZA010000353.1:0-9390 GCA_040756535.1 Cyanobacteriota bacterium | reverse complement strand
GTCCAGCACCAGCCCCTTCTCCTACGGCCAAACGTTCAACATCAGTCCCTTCTCCTACGGCCAAACGCTCGACACCAACCGTGTCCTCCGCTGCCAAACGCCCGACATCAGCACCCGCCTCACCTCAAGCGGCTGCCTCAGCAACTATCCCAACTTTACCGACTGTACCTCCCTCTGTAGTTGTCCCGATCGCACCCCCGGCACAATCAGCGGCATCTGCGAGCCAATATACTTTTGTAGGGTTTTGGGGAATGGGCGAGCAATCTGCTGCCTTGTTTCAAGTGGGTAGTGTGATCCAACGCATTCAAGTGGGTGAAGCCATTGGTGATAGCGGCTGGACATTAGTATCTGTGGCAGAACAGGAAGCCGTAATTCGGCGGAATGGTGAGGTTCGCTCTGTTTATGCAGGGCAAACATTTTGAAGAAGTTCAGGAGTTCAGAAATTCTGGAAGAGTTGAACTCCTGCTTCACTCATTAAGGCGCGATCGCAGAAGTTGAATTAACATAGAGCACATCACCCATGGGCCAGCGTTGCATCTGTCTCGATCAAGATGACAACCAACGTGCAATAAGATTATGGGCAGTTCTTTCCAACGGCAGCCTTGTCGTGCGATCGGTATGGCGAGCAGTTTTTTTCTATCTTTGTTAGGTTTGGGCCCAATCGCTCAATCACAAATCCTACCCGATGGGACACTGCCGAACAACACGATAGTCAACTCCAATGGTAACGTCAGCGTTATTGAGGGCGGGACTAAAGTTGGTGGCAACCTATTCCACAGCTTTCAGGAGTTTTCTCTTCTCACTGGCAATCAAGCTATCTTCAACAATGCGCTAGATATTCAGAACATCCTTAGTCGGGTTACAGGCCTAAAAACCTCGAATATTGATGGTTTAATCCAAGCGCATGGCACCGCTAACCTATTTTTCATCAATCCCAGTGGGATTGTTTTTGGTCTAAACGCTCAGCTCAATATTGGTGGCTCGTTTATTGGTTCTACAGCCAATAGCATCAACTTAGCTGATGGGAATGAATTCAGTGCCATAAATCCCCAAGCGCCGCCACTGCTAACGATTAATGTCCCGATTGGCTTGCAATTTGGGTCAACGCCAGGAACGATTGTCAATCAATCCCAGGTGAGCAATAATGCTGGGCTTCAGGTGTTGCCCGGTCGAACCTTGGCGCTGATAGGCGGTGATGTCATTTTAAATGGCGGGAATCTCACGGCTGCTCAAGGTCAGATTGAACTGGGTAGTGTTGCCAGCTCTGGACTGGTGAACCTGACTTCTACCTCTACCAATTTAACCTTTGAATATCAAAATATCCCCAATTTTGGCAACATCCAACTTACGGGTAAGGCTGCAGTCAATGCCAATGGATTGGGCGGTGGCACTATTCGACTTCGGGGAGGGCAAGTTACTCTGACACAGGGGTCTAAATTAGTTGCTGAAACTTTTGGTAATTTCAACGGTGGAGGCATCGACATCCAGGCAACTCGGTTCAACTTGCAACAAGGAGCTTTCGTCTCCACATCAACGTTTGGTTCTGGTGCAGGGGGAAATCTGAGAGTCAACGCCGATATCGTAGAACTGACAGGTACAACTCCCTTAAAAACGTCAGGACAGCTATTAATTGGAACGTTTAATCCCCTGGACCTCAGCGACGGCTTGTTTAGCTTGAGTGCTGGTAGCGGTAATGCTGGCGAGATTACGATTAACGCGAGTCAGTTGAAGATAGACAATGGTGCCAACTTATTCACTCCAGCCTTGCTGAGTGGTGGTGGAGGAAATTTAACCCTTAACGTCTCTGAATTAGCAGAATTGAGCAATGGCTCCCTACTATTCGCAGGAACGGCTGGGACGGGAAATGCTGGTAATTTAGCGATCGCAGCTAAGCTGTTGCGAGTTCTAAGCGGTACATCACTGAGCACGACTCCTGGTGGTACTAGTGGAGGGCGTGGGGGCAATATTACCGTAACCGCTGAGTTGGTAGAACTGAGAGAAACCCCAGCCGGAGCGTTCGTTCCTGCTGGTTTATTCACTACAACCCTTGGTGCTGGCGATGCTGGTGATTTAACCGTCACTGCCAATCAGTTAGTCGTTGCTGACGGTGCCCAAATCTCAACCTCTAGTTCTGGCCAGGGGCGCGGAGGCGATCTTACTGTAACAGCTGATACGATAGAACTCAATGGCAAATCTGCTGATGGTCGGTTTTTGGGGGGATTGCTCGCTTCGTCCTCTCTCGTAACCGTACCAGGACAACAGGGGAATTCCCCAGCAGGCAACTTAACGGTTACCACTCGGCGGTTGAGCGTATCAAACGGGGCCCAAATCTCAGCAGCAACGGGTAATGCCGGGACAGCAGGAATTTTAAATGTGAACGCTTCCGAGTCAGTTGATGTCAGGGGTTTTGCGACTAATGTCGAGCTTTCTGTGGAAGCGGTTTCCTTTGGCGTGATTGGCGATGGCATCGTACCGAGTGCGATCGAAACAAATACCCGTGGGGCAGGCAATGCCGGTGACTTGACGATTCAAACCCAGCAGTTAACCGTTCGGGATGGGGCAGAAGTCGGGGTGAGAAGTACGAGTACAGGTTCAGCAGGTAACTTAAATGTAAGGGCTGATTCTATTGAACTCAATGAACAAGGAACGCTTAGCGCTGTTAACGTTTCTGGTTCTAAGGGTGGCAATATTAATCTACAAGTGCGAAATGATATAGTCCTGCGCGATCGCAGTCAAATCTCGACTAGAGCGGGTACTGAGCAAACCGGTGGAGGAGATGGTGGCGATATCACCATTGATACAGGTGTATTAGCTGTTGTGGAAAAGAGCAGTATCAATGCCAACGCCTTCCAAGGCAGTGGCGGAAATATCCGCATTACCACCAGAGGTATCTTGATATCCCCTGATAGTGCCATTACAGCTAGCTCAAAACTGGGGGTCAATGGTGTTGTGGAAATCAACCGATTAGGTGTTGACCCTTCTCAAGGATTAGCCCAGTTACCAGAAAATGTCTCTGACCCTAGCGATCGCATTGCCACGGACTGTGCCGCTGATACAGGCAGTAGCCTCGTGATGACCGGACGGGGTGGTTTACCCGAAGACCCAACTCAGCCTCTCCGAGGTCGAACTGTTTGGCGAGATTTGCGAGATTTGTCCGCCGTGCCTTCCTCAATTTCCTTGACAAGGGAGAACAATCATCCCCAATCCCCCATTTCTAACCGCCAAGCTCCACTCATTGAGGCTCAAGGGTGGGTGATCAATTCAGAGGGTCAGATAGAATTGGTTGCTGATGTCTCGCCGAGTACTCCCCACAGTTCTTGGTCTAGACCTGCTCAGTGCCATACACCGCTTGAAAAAACCTCCAGAAATCTGTAAGTCAAACTGAGACGTTCCGCCGGTTTGCGTACTCCGTTGGAGAAGCCGCAGCGTCGCATGGTGCTCTCGCAGCAAACGTCTCTACTAAATTCATATGTGTCCTAACCGCCTTGGCAGTTTACTAGAAATAAAAAAATTTAAGCTAAATAATATATCATTCTATATAAAGCCCATGATCTACCAAAAACAATAATGTCAAGTTTCAGTTAGTAATGCTGACTGGAAACGCTTAGGACAGTTTTCTGCCAAAAAAGTCCAGTTGTTGCAGCGAAGCACAGGGTTAATCGTCGTGCCTTCAACCGGATTGTCAAATCTCCACGCATTAGCGAAGCGGGACGAAGTCCGATGCTCTTCTTGGGGAAACCCCAAGACCGCACTCGCTCCCCTGTTGAAGAGGTCGATTTGACCGCTATCCCTCCCCACCCGGCTTCGCTGCTAGCGTAGCGGTCGGGCAACGCCCGACGGTTGGAGTATCCCGCGAAAAACGATGAAACGAGTTCACAAATTTTTCCAGCGACGAAGTTGGCAGACTTTTAGTCAGCATAGATTACGCTGGATAATTTTCTTTGTGACTCTGTTTTTGGTGACAACGATCGTGCCTGTGACAGCACAGCATTCCTCACCATTTATTCAAAATTCAACCTTCATTAGTCAAATTTCCAATGCTGCCACTCCATTTGAACAAGGGAGAATGCTCTACGAGGCAGGACAATTTTCTGAAGCGGCTGTCCTCTGGAAACAGGCAATTCAACAGTACGAGGCTCAGCAAGATTTCCTCAACCAAGCCTTGAGTTTGAGCTATCTTTCACTGGCATATCAAGACTTAGGACAGTGGCAAAGTGCAGAACGTGCTATCTCCCAGAGCTTGGAACTTTTGAGTAATATCCCACAATCAACTCCTCATGATCAACAAATTCTTGCCCATGCCCTCAATACCAAGGGAAGTCTTCAGTTCGCCATAGGACAAGCGGAAACTGCCCTAGATACCTGGAAACAGGCAGAGATCGCTTATGCTCAAGCAAGAGACGAAACTGGAGTACTAGGATGTCAGATTAACCAAGCCCAAGCCTTGCAAACCTTGGGGCTATATCGACGGGCGCAAAGTCTCTTAGAGCAAGTCAATGAAACCTTACAAGACAAACCCGATTCTCTCCTCAAAGCGAGTGGATTACGGAGTTTAGGGGTTGCCCTGCAAGTGGTGGGAGATTTACAACAATCCAGGGAAGTCTTAGAGCAAAGTTTGGCAATTACCCAGCGTCTAGGTTCGTCTCAAGATACCAGTGCCACCTTATTCAGCCTGGGGAATACGGTCAGAGCCTTGCAAGATTATGAACAAGCTTCAAAGCTTTATCAACAAGCCGCAGAAAGCGCAATTACACCAATTGCGAAACTACAAGCACAACTCAACCAGCTAAATCTGTTGGTGCAAGTCGCAAATCAACGAGATTCCTCACCCTCTACTCTTGGAGAAGGCAATTTAATCGCAACGCGTGGCGATGAGCACGAATCCGAGCAAGCTTCAGCAGGGCAAAGTAGAAAAGGAAAAGAACGCTCAGATGCTCGCGCTTTATTGCGCCAAATCCAATTTCAACTCAGTCGCTTGCCTCCTAGTCGCGAAGGGATTTACGCCCAGGTGAATCTGGCTGAGAGTTTGATGCAAATCGGGAAATCGGAAACCTGGGATCAGATCAGGAACAATCAAGAACGCCTCACCAATTCTCAATACTCCTTAGAAGTCGCTCAACTCTTAGCCCAAGCCATCCAACAAGCGAGAACGCTTAAAGACCCAAAAGCTGAATCCTATGCCTTGGGAGAGTTAGGGCAACTTTACAAACAAACACAGCAGTGGGAAGAGGCACAAAACCTAACTCAGCAAGCTTTACAGATTGCTCAAGTAATTAATGCTTCAGATATCGCCTATCGCTGGCAGTGGCAACTCGGTCAGATTCTCAAACAGCAGGGTAAGTTAACAGACGCGACAGCATCTTACACTCAAGCCGTTAATACCCTCCAGTCTCTTCGCAGTGATTTGGTTGCCATTAATCCGGATGTTCAGTTCTCTTTTCGAGAAAGTGTCGAACCGGTCTATCGGGAGTTTGTGCAATTGCTGTTACAACCCTCTCCCTCCACAATCTGTAGCGCATCCTTGTGCCAAGGGGGAGTCAGTCAAGAAAACCTCAAGAAGGCGCGTGAAGTGATTGAATCGCTTCAATTGGCAGAACTCGACAACTTTTTCCGAGAAGCCTGTTTGAATGCTAAGCCAGAGCAGATTGATCGAGTTGATTCAACGGCAGCCGTCATTTATCCGATTATTCTGTCTGATCGGTTAGCGGTAATCGTGTCTATGCCAGGGCAACCCCTAAATTACTACGAAACCAACGTACTTCAAAATGAAGTGGAAAGCCTCCTTGATCAGACGCTTCAATCTCTCAATCGAGCGTTTTCTAACAAAGAACGTTTACGTCTGTTCCAACAGGTTTATGACTTACTAATCCGACCTGCTGAGACTCAGTTAGCCAAGAGTGAAGTAAAAACGTTGGTATTTGTCCTCGATGGTTCCTTGCGGAATCTACCGATGGCAGCTCTCTACGATGGACAACAATATTTAGTGGAGAAATATAGCATTGCGCTGAGTCCGGGATTGCAAATGTTAGAGGCGCGATCGCTGGTTCGAGAACGAATCAACGTTTTATCCGGTGGGCTGACTGAACCTCGTAAAGGCTTTTCTCCTCTGCCGGCTGTAGAGTCGGAACTCAAACAAATTGCCTCTATCGTGCCTGCTCAAATCTTTTTGAATCAAGAGTTTATCAAAACCCTCTTAGAACGTCAGATTAATGACACACCGTTTACCGTGGTTCACCTTGCCACGCACGGTCAGTTTAGTTCCAAAGCCGAGAATACATTCCTTTTAACTTGGGATGGTCGCATTAATGTTAAAGATTTAGATAAGTTACTCCGAATCAGAGAGACAAATGAGTCTAATCCCATTGAATTATTGGTCTTGAGTGCCTGCCAAACGGCTGCTGGTGACAAACAAGCTACTTTAGGCTTGGCAGGAGTAGCCGTGAGATCTGGAGCCCGCAGCACCCTAGCAACGTTGTGGTCTGTACATGACCAATCTACCGCCGAACTGATGGCTGAATTTTATCGGCAACTGATTCAACCTCAGGTAAGCAAAGCAGAGGCTCTCCGTCAAGCTCAGTTAGTTTTGTTGAAACAACCCAAGTACCAGCATCCCTTATTTTGGGCTCCCTTTGTACTCATAGGAAATTGGCTCTGATTTCAGGAGAATTCTTGATTATGGCTCTGAAAAATTCCCGTTTTTCTCTAACGTTATTTTCAATAGCTTTATCTGTAGAACTTGTCTTGACTACTGTCTTATCAACCGGGGCCCAAGAGCCATCGAATCGAGTACCCGGAAACTTAAATCTACCCAGTAGTTTAGTTGCCCAAGTGACCTTTGACCCTCCTGGTTCAGGGGAACCCGATGATTCAGCAGGAGGAGCATCGCGTGACGGGGGTAAATGTGCCCAAGATGCAGAAAAATTCAGCCCATCGGTCACACCTTTAAGACCCGCTAATCAGCAGGGGTTAACGGTGGCAGAACGTCCGACGTTCTTTGTTTATGTTCCTGAAACATCTGCCAAAAAGGCATTTTTTACGCTGAAGGATAAAACCGAAGATTATTACTATCAGGCAACATTACCCCTGCCTAAATCTCCTGGCATTGTTAGCTTCCAACTTCCATCTGAAGCGCCCGCTCTCACGGTGGGCGAGAGCTATCAGTGGACTTTTGTCACTATTTGTGGAGAAAAACTCGCGGTTGACGACCCTAGTGTAGGAGGGCGAATTCAGCGCATTGAACCCAATCCCCATCTGACGAATCAGTTAAAGAATGTATCACCCTTGGAGCGTGCGGCTCTATACGGTGCAAAGGGGATTTGGTACGACACTGTGGCAACCCTCGCTGAATTAAAGCGATCGCAACCGCATAATTCAACTTTAGCCGCTACTTGGGAAAACCTCTTAACATCAGTGGGTCTCGAAGCGATCGCCACCCAACCTCTATTACAATAAATAATTTGTACCAGAGTGCCAAAACCAAACATCGATAAATAATCGTGAATCGATAATATACCGATAGCAATTAGCAACCAGCGATTGCTTCTGTCAATTCTTCCAATAATACATGTGGTTAAAGCTGAGGCGGCAAATTGGGCGGTGGCGAGGGGTACTGTTTACCGCCCCCAGCGTAGCAGGAGTAGTAATTTTTGCTGCCTCAACTGGATGGTTTCAGCTACTAGAGTGGGTCACTCTTGATCAATTTTTTCGCCTGCGTCCCCAAGAGCCAATTGATTCACGGATTGTCATTGTTACCGTTGATGACTCGGATCTCGAGCGAGTTGGGCAATGGCCGATTCCTGATGAAACCCTGGCTAAACTGATCACAAAACTGAACGCCCAGAAACCAAGAGCAATTGGGTTAGATCTTTATCGCAACTTGCCGGTAGAACCGGGTCATCAGGAATTGGAGAAGGTCTTTAAGACAACACCAAACCTGATCGGTGTTGAGAAAGTGGTCAAGAATAAGGTAGCTCCACCACCAACTTTAAAACAGTTTAATCAAGTTGCCATAGCCGACCTAGTCTTGGATGCTGATGGTAAAGTGCGTCGAGGTTTGCTTTCTGTTAAACCCAAAAATAGTAAAACCCGAGAAAGCCTTGGGGTAAAACTAGCGTTGAAGTATCTGGAAGCCGAAGGTATAACGCTGCGGATGGTTCATGCTCGCAACAAGCAATTGGGATTGGGGAAAGCAGTATTTTCTCCTTTTACAGGAAATGATGGTAGCTATGTCCGTGCTAATTCCGGTGGCTATCAGATCTTGTTGAACTTTCGCGGCAAACCAGAGAACTTTCGTACTGTATCTTTAACTCAAGTACTCAAGAACCAAATACCGTCAGACTTAGTGCGAGATCGAGTTGTCTTGATTGGTGGTACCGGACAAAGCCTCAACGACCTTTTCTTAACTCCCTATAGCAGCACCTTTTTTACCAGTCCCGAACGAATGCCTGGTGTCTTCGTTCATGCCAATTTAACGAGCCAGATTTTGAGTGCGGCTATAGATGGGCGAGTGTTGATTAAAACTTGGGTCGATTCCATTGAGTGGTTGTGGATTTTGGGCTGGTCGTTCACGGGTGCTGTAGGGCATTGGATGTTACTCCAGACCAAAGTATCAAAAAACAATGTATCTCCCAAAGGAACACTACATAGCATCTACCTTGTTTTGACAGGAGGAAGTCTGATTGCTGTTAGCTATTTTGCCTTTCTAAATGGTTGGTGGATACCTGTCGTGTCCCCGTTGTTAGCCTTGGCGGGTTCAGCAATTGGGATTGCTCTTTACCACAGCTTCGAGTTGCAGCAAGAAAAAGCTGATTTAGAAATCTTGCTGGAGACGACAACCGAACACTACGATACCGTGGCGGCCGACTTACAACATCAGGCAGAAGAAGCGGTACGGGAAAGTGAAAGGAGGCTAGCTCAATTTTTGGAAGCTGTATCGGTAGGGGTAAGTGTGATTGATGCAGCAGGCAAACCCTACTTTGCCAACCAAAGGGCGCAGGAGTTACTCGGCAAAGGAGTCGTAGCATCAGTCACCATTGATGAATTGGCACAGGTGTATCAGTACTATATTGCTGGTACTGATCGGGTTTACCCTGTAGAACACTTGCCAATTGTGCAGGCATGGAAGGGCAAACGCACTACGGCCGATGATATAGAAATTCATCGAGGAGAGCAGATTATCCCCATAGAAGCTTGGGGGACTCCAATCTATGATGAACAAGGCAAGATTGCTTATGCGATCGCTGCCTTTCAAGATATCACTGAACGCAAACGGTCTGAAGAGGCTCTAAGACAAGCCGAACAGAAATATCGTCAAATCTTTGAAAATGCGCTGGAAGGTATTTTTCAAACCACGCTTGACGGACGCTTCCAGAGCGCTAATCCAGCACTAGC
>JBFLZA010000352.1:0-9420 GCA_040756535.1 Cyanobacteriota bacterium | reverse complement strand
CAATGACTCAACTGATAGAAGATTGGATAGATAGGCTGCCAACCCCTACGGACATAGACGGCGCTTAAAAGCGCCAACGCTACATCCCACCCATGAATGTGGTGGGCTTTGCTTGTTTTTCTGTAAGCATTCTAAACTATTAAATGGTAAGAGAAAATTTTGCCAGTTGAACTTTCGGAGTATCAGGACTCTGGGTGTTCTTAACTGACCGTTAAATTCGTCGCAAGCATCAATAACTTGCTTGTCAAGAGAGTAGCTCGTTTCGTTCTCTGCTGCGGGCTGATTTCTACTGAAGACCCTATTGTAGGAGTTATATATGTCTACCGAAGGCACTCCCGTTAAACCTGCTATTTTGGTCACTATTATTGGTGAAGCTGTACTGAAAGACCGAATTGTCAAGTTGCTCAAAAGCAAGGGAGTAACAGGCTATACCGTTAACCCCGTGCAGGGTGAAGGCGGTCACGGCAGACGGATGGGAGATATGAGGGATATTATTGGCTACGACACTAACATTGAAATCAAGACAGTCGTATCACTAGAGGCTTCTGACGATATTCTCTGTGCCCTTGTTGAGATTCGGGAGGGTCACGCCTTAATTGCTTATCGGCATAGTGTAGAAGCGTTGATTAAATAAGTGAAGTCCCTCTAGTTCGCACAACCTACACTAGGGGCTTCAAACCTCACCTCAAATAGAAAACCGTCAAGCGAATCTATTACAAAAGGTTACTTTTGCACCGAAAACAAGGTTAGTTGAGACAGAATTTTTGAGGGAGTCGCCGTTTATTAGGCGGCGACCCTGTGTACAGGGTAAGGAGCTACAGTTAGAGGCTGTAGCTCTTTTTCTTTCTTCATATTCGACTATTACTCTAGCAGAAGAGAGTGAGTATAAATTCTACCCCATGAAAATTGTATCGAGCAATTGTGAAAGTTTGGTGAATGACGAGTGAGATTTTTCTCTCTCACCGACGAACTCTGAAAGCAACTACCCTAATTCGAGAACTCTTGCTCTACTGACAAGAGTAATTTTGTTCTGTCAAGTGCTAAGCACTATATTGGTGCAGTTTCGTGGATTCTCGTTATAAACGCCTGACCTTGCCGTCGTCAATTAATACTGAATGCGATCGCCTTTGCGGCAGCGTGAAGCACCATCGCGTGTTTTTCCGTTCACCACATTTTTTTCCAAATACTCAATGATCTTCCCCGCCACATCCACCGCAGTCGCTTGCTCAATCCCTTCGAGTCCGGGCGAAGAATTAATCTCGATGACTACCGGCCCATGATTCGATCGCAGCAAGTCCACCCCCGCCACTCTCAGTCCCATCGCTTTAACAGCCCTTACTGCTGTACTGCGTTCCTCTGGTGTTAATTTCATTTTTTCTGCTGTCCCACCTCGATGCAGGTTGGAGCGAAATTCCCCAGGTGATCCTTGCCGTTTCATGGATGCCACCACCTTGTCACCAATCACGAAACAGCGAATATCCATCCCTTGTGCTTCTTTGATGAACTCCTGCACCAAAATATTCGCATCCAAACCGCGAAACGCTTCAATCACCGATTTAGCAGCATGGTGAGTCTCTGCGAGAACTACACCAATCCCTTGAGTGCCTTCCAGCATTTTAATGACGAGAGGAGCACCGCCAACAATATCGATTAAGCCGTCTATATCTTGGATAGAGTGAGCAAACCCTGTAACTGGCAACCCAATTCCTTCACGAGAAAGGATTTGCAGACAGCGCAGTTTATCGCGGGAACGGGAAATCGCTTGAGAGTCATTAGCACTAAAGACATCCATCACTTCAAACTGCCGCACGATCGCTGTGCCATAAAAGGTTTTGGAGGCGGCAATGCGGGGAATGATGGCATCGAAGTTTTCTAGGGGTTTGCCCTGATACATTACTGTTGGCTTATGGGCTGTAATGTTCATATAGCAGCGCAGGTAGTTAATCACCCGTATATCGTGGCCCCGTGCTTCCCCAGCTTCTTTAAGGCGTCGCGTGGAGTATAGCGAAGCATCCTGGGATAAAATTGCGATTTTCATCGTTATTTCTAACTCTTTTTCTTTATATAGCTGAGCCAGGTAAACGGTGTAAGAATGATTTCCCTGCATCCACTAAAAAGCGTTGGCGTACAGCTTGACGCCCTAGCAACATGCGGAAACCCATCACATCTCGATTGGTTAACGTCAGTTCAATGGGAAAAGTATAATTGCCAAGCTCTACAGTTGTTACAATCACAGGCCGCAACTGAGTTTGTCCACCAGAATTGCGAACCTCTCGCCAATCGATCAGTTCTGCTTGAGCGATCGCACTTCGATGAGTATCTCGCTGATAGGGATGCACCTTAAAGCGAACCATCGCCTTCCCCTTTTGCTCCAATGTTTCGATCGCAAAGGCATGTAAGGCAGAAGAGCGTGCCCCCGTGTCAATTTTCGCCTTAATCTGCGTAATTCCTAGCTCAGGTAAGCAAAGCTGCTCCCGCCAGCCAATAACTGGCAAGGGTTGCCGGGAACTCGTAGCAGTGGTTTGACTTTTTTGCACTTCAATTACCGTGCCTTGATTGCAGATAGATCCAAACGAGCCACGCCCACATCATTAGTGATCGATTTAACATTGAGCTTTAATAATAAAAAGCTACAGTTCAGTTTTATACCCCCCTTTTCTTGCTTTTTAAGTATGACTACTTATTCCTTAAGAAATACTATCTTAGTTTGTAATTTATCAACCTCAAAGATATCTATGCACTAAGATAGGGCACTCTCGGCAATTATTTTGACAACATTAATAAATAATTAAGCCATTTCTAACAACAGGAGGTTGAGACCATGAAGACACAAGAACTCAAGCGCCAATATAACCAGGGGCGAATGAATTTTAGACAAATCGACCTTTCTGGGCAAAGCCTGGTTTGGAGCAACTTAATTAAAATTGATCTCAGTGAATCTAACCTTAAACAAGCAAAATTATCCGCAGCAATTTTAAAAAAATCTACGTTAAAAAATGCCAATCTTCAAGGGGCTAATTTGCGGGCAGCAGATTTAACCCACGCAGACTTGAGTGGAGCAAATTTACAGGGCGCTGATTTAGCGCGAGCTGATTTGATTAATACCAATCTCAGTGGAGCAGACTTGAGTGGAGCCAACCTTACAGAGGCTATTCTTCGTCAGGTTAACTTCTGTAATGCGAACCTCACACAAACAAATCTTGAAGGACTTGACCTCACTCAAGCCAACTTAAGTGGAGCAGATTTAAGAGGGGCAAATTTAACGGGAACTAAGCTACAAGAAGCAAATCTTCAAGGGGCTAATTTGAGTGGATTAGATTTGAGCGAATTGAATTTGAATGGAGCGGATTTGAGAGGAGCAAACTTAAGCCATGCCCAACTCAACCAAACGAAGTTGTATGGAGCGAACTTAAGCCATGCTACCCTCAAAAAGGTCGAACTCGATGACACAAAGTTGGTTGGGGCCGAGTTAAGTTATACACCCCTAAATACTGCCGACTTTGATGCTGGTTCATCTAAGACTCAGGAAGCTTGTACTGTCCCACAACTCGCTTAGCGTACTCAGGTACGTGTGTATCTAATTTCTCTGGATGATTACGCTTCATGTATAAGTAGTTGCGGGTGAAGTGGGAATCAATCGAGAAACGAGCGTACTCTAAACCTTTGGGACCAATTTTTTCAATAACGACTCCCATCAGTTTAGCGGCCCACATCGGTAAAGTAACACCTTGGTCATAGGCGGGAATGCTCTGTTGCACAGCGTTGCGTCTATCACCTTTTGACATGACAGGCTGCGTTTCTAATTGATTGTTCACCATATCCAGCATCTCTTGGCCAGTGTCATTGCGTACCACAATCCACTGCCAACCAAAAGGTGCCCCCATATAGCCCACAACTAAATCAGCGAGAGAATTGACGTAGTCAAAGCAGCTCATGCAAGAGGGAGCAAAAACATCTTTAAGTTCTTTAGTATTTAAACCAAAAAAGGGTACTTTCTCAATCGAACCATCTTCGTGTTTGAAGTGAACCTGAAAGTCTTGCATGAACTCATAATGCACGACGGTGTCTGGGGAACGACTGGTTGTATCGAGGAATTTCTGCAACCCGGCACGGGTGACATTATCTACACAAGGGGTTCCCAACACATAGAGCTTTTCTAAACCCAGTTGTTTCTCAACTGCTCGTAATGCCTGAATTTGGCAACCGACACCAATTACCAACAACCGCTTCATTCCCGATTGTTCAATTTGCTCTAACACAGAGAGGTTAGGCGATAGGGTGGGTTTATTCACCCGCGCTGCCAGAATCTCGTCTGGGGTACGAGCAATCACTGGCATCGGTTGAAAGCGGTCTTCTTTGGTATTCTGAACGCAGACGACGCCTTCAACTTTGCCGCTATTGAGCATTTCAATAGCAATGCTGCTGACAATTCCCGTCCACTGCGCCCCTTCAATTGGTTCAATTTTCCGCGCCGCCATCATATCCTGCTTGACGCCAAAGTACCAATCATCGGGATTATCGAGATTGCGGCTTTTTCCGTGGGTTTGTGCTTCGAGTTCCGCGATTTGTTGGTTGATGAAGGCACAAGCTTCCTTGACATAGTGGATGTAATATGTATCGCACAGCCCGCACTCGCTACAGAGTTCTTTAGCGGGGCGACGGCTACTGGATTTGAGGGCTTTAGCTTTTTTATGCTTGGCGGAATCGGGAGTTACTGCAGTCATTGAAAACTCGTCTGTTAAAACTCAGGTCAATTGTCTCACGATAGCTTAGGTGCGTGAGCTTCATCGCTTGCAACTAATCGGAGATTATCTAAAAACTGGATTGACTAACACAATCGGGGGTTCTCGTTTCCATGTGTAAAGCTGCACTAAACGCGAACCTGATCTTATACAAAGTCAACATTAGCGCAAACGCGATCGCAAACATCGGACAGTCATATTGAAGATGTGAACTGTTGATGTCCGTTTGTGAGAGAAAGCCAAATGCAACGTATATTTCAAAACACTAAAAAACTGATTGCGACCTGCCTAGTTACAGTATTGTTAGCCACTAGCGCCCTGCTGAGTTTCCCCGCTCCAGCTAAAGCAGCAGGAGATGTGGTGATTTTCAAATGTGAGACAAACTGTGGCAATATGGCAGCCTTTAGTGCAGGAGTGATTAGTGGTAGCGCGGTAACGCTTGCTGCAACCGGAGGTAGTAGCGGTGCATCTGCAACTGCTCTCAGTGTGGGAATAACTACAGCAGGTCATATCGCTACTACGGTAGCAGCCCCACTTGTGACAGCAGCAACTCCAGCAGTAGTAGCAGCAGCGCCGATAGTTGTTCCAGTAGCAGCAACGGCAGCAGTTGGATATGGTGCATACCGCGTGTGGGAAAATCATCACAACAGTCAGGCACAACCTTCAAAGTAATGTTGACAATTATTCTTGTTATATAAAAATTGCTGTCAATTTAAGCCCTAGCGACTAGAAGTCGCGGCTAAACAAATAAAACCCGCCTGCGCGGGTTCAAGCCCCTTATTTTCCCTTAGTTCGCGTAGGCGAACTTCGTTTGTATAGCCCCAGAATTCAGAGGGCAGTAGTGCTAGAGAAAATTCAGTAATTTTTCCGATGCCGTAATCACAAACTCAAGTTTAGGTTGTAGCAATCTAGGCTACTCAAGAGATAAAAATTTATGGCAGAAAATTCAAGAGAAAGTGTCGTTTTTATCGCCAGTGGCGCTGGTGCTGGTGCTGGTGTATCTGCCACAATTGGCGGCATGGGGTTAGCTGGAAGTTTTGGAGCCGTTGCTATTGGCATGGCTCCTGTTACTGTTGCTGGTGCTGTTGCGGGTGCAGCAGCATACGGAGCATTTAAGGCGATCGCAGATGGAGATACTGCGGCTTTTGGTGCGATCGGAATTGGTTCTGCTGCTGGTGCTGGTGTATCCGCCACAATTGGCGGCATGGGATTAGCCGGAAGCTTTGGTGCTGTTGGCATTGGCATGGGTACAATGGCAGCGGCTGGAGGAGTAGTAGGACTTGGCGTTTATGGCTTGTATAAGGCTTTCAAACAAGAGCCAGGGCAACGAATGGCAGGTGCTATAGACGCCTTCGATCGCATGGAAAGTAAAGTACTGGAAATGGAGGCATACACCCAGGCACTTCTAGAGTTAGATCCGGTATATGCCGAATGGGTTTGGAAGCAAAAATATGCTGCCTTAGAAGTCGAGGAAGAGTTAGAAGCGCTCAAAGCTCAAATACAGACAAAAACTAATTTGAAACTTGATGCTGCACCATCCAATTGCTCCAACCCATCTTTCACTTCATCTGTAAAAACTGGAAACTTCGCTACCCATTCAGCACCACAGGAAAGCCAATTTACTGCTCCTAAAGTTGAAGCAGAAATTCTTTCTATAGAAGCTCAATTGCCTCAAACTTGGAAATGCCTCCAAGTTCTCCAAGGACACGAAGCTTCTGTTAATACCATTGCTATTAGCCCCGATGGACAGACGCTTGCTAGCGGAAGTCAGGATAGAACTGTTAGTCTATGGAACTTGAAGACAGGGAAACGAATATTCACATTTTTTGGGCAGGCAGGAGAGGTTCATACTGTTGCAATTAGCCCGGATGGGAAGATGCTGGTTGCGGGTGGCTTCGATAACAAAATTGGCAGTTGGAAGTTGGATACAAAAGCGATACTTAGTTCTTTCTTTTATCGCAATTCCCATTACAGTCATTCAGCTTTTGTTTCCTCTGTTGCCTTCAGCCAGGATAGGAAAATTCTGGCTAGTGCTAGTGGTGATAAAACGATTAGATTGTGGGGTGGATACACGGGAGAACTTAAACGTATTCTGAATGGGCATTCAGATACAGTTTGGTCTGTTGCTATCAGTCCTGATGGTCAAACTTTAGTGAGTGGTAGCGCTGATAAAACGATTAGAATTTGGTCTTTATGCAGTTGGAAAGAACTTCGCATTCTTTCAGGACATTCGGGTTGGGTGACTTCCGTTGCTATCAGTCCTGATGGCAATACTCTGGCTAGTGGTAGTACAGACGGGACTATCAAATTGTGGAATCACCACGATGGAAAATTACTCCGCACCATTGAGACACAATCAGCTCAGGTATTTTCTGTTGCCATCAGCCCTGATGGTCAAATTCTTGCTAGCGGTAGTATGAAAGCCGTCAAACTTTGGAATATCAATAGCGGCAAACTGATTCAAACTCTTCCTGGGTGCAGTCCCGTTGCCTTCAGTCCTGACGGACAAATTTTGGTGAGTGGCAGTGCAGGCGGCGGCATCAAAATTTGGCATCAAATGTTTGGTAGTGATGATGAATCTGACTCTATGCCATCTAGGGAATGGTGGGAAGTCTTAGGTGTGAATAGGGATGCTTATCCCAATGAGGTTAAACAAGCTTACCGTCAATTGGCATGGCAGTATCATCCTGATATTAATCCTTCTACTAGTGCTATATCTACAATGCAGGCAATTAATAAAGCATACGAGGAATTTTTGTCGCAACTGGGTAAGGCTTGGCTGTAGTTCAAGTACTATAAAAACCGAGTTTCATAGACCGCCGAAAAATTGACCTAATTGTTGCTTGAGGTCACGAATTGCGGCACTGATGTTACGTTCATAAGCTACCTGAACACATCGAGCAATCACCTCCTGTAGCTGGATTTCAGGAAAATACAGGCTTTTTTCCTGAAGATTATATTCCGCCCCTTGCAATTGGTAAATCAACAGTTGCTTTTTGCGAAATAGCCAAACTTCAGGAATTCGATAAGGCAAATAATCATTGACGTTAGAATAACTCGTCACGTCAATTTCTAGTACCAAATCTGGTGGGGTTCGCTGCTCCAATCAATTCGCTCTTTGCCAGAAACCGCTTCCCAATTGTCAATGTAGAAACAATAGTCTGGCTCAATGCCACTCTCCTCTGGCAGTTCCATCGTTACAGGGGTAAAAGAGTCATATTCCCGCCCGGTGTAATCTAGAAGAACTTTGATAACGTCAGCAATCAGACTAGCATCCCGTCCATGTTTGGGCAAAGGAGACATGAGCAATACTTCTCCATCGTGATACTTCATCCGGGGAATGGAGCCATCCCCCCGTTGCTGACACAATGCTTGATACTCTTGCCATGTCGCAGGCAGCCGCACTACTGCTCCTGGTGGCAGTTGGATGTTTTCGGGTGAGACGAGAGCAAACATGGCTTAAACTCCCTTGAGGAAAGTTTTGTGCAAAACTAAAATGTGGTTGAGATTATGCGATCGCCCACTCAAACAACAGCTAGCGATCGCACTGTAGGCAAATCACCTGCTACCAACTGCCAGCTTTCCCCCTCGTCAAAGCTAGCAAAAAGCTGATTCCCCGCCGCCGCGTATACATTTCCTGCTTCATCTACAATGAGCGATCGCACCATGACATCAAACTGTGAAGGTAACCCCTGCTCTAACCGTACCCAGTGTTCACCGCCATCATCACTGCGATAAACAGCAGCATTCGCTCCCATTGTCTTCCAAGTTGGAGGTGGGCCAGCAGCAGCAGCAGTGTAAAGTCGATTAGGTTGCTTGGGTGAGGTTATGCAAGGAATTACATAAGTGCGATCGAGTCCATCCTGAATATTGCGCCAGTGGTGGCCCCGATCATCGCTACGATAAAATCCTCCCCCTGTCGTTGCATACATCTGAGTGCCATCAGGAGACGGGACGACTGTGTGTACATCCCAATACAGTCCTTCGTTTAAGCTTTCCCATGTCTCGCCACTATCAACGCTGCGGTAAACGCCACCTTCCTCTACACCGATATAGATACCCCCGACAAATTGAGGATCGGGAGAAATATAGCGCACATGAGGAATATGAGGCGGGGGTGGAAACGTCCATTTTTCATAGCCAGGAATGCGTCGGATCGACTCACAAGCTGTCCAGCTTTTACCGCCGTCGTCACTGATATATAGTAAAGCTGGGGAAACTCCCAAGTACAACCGTCCTTCTATACGGGAGTCAGCAGCAAACGACCATACCTCCTCTTCCACAGGATGCTCGTTCACTAACTGCCAATCATCCTGATCTTTCCGCAACCACAGAGCGCTTTTTGCTACACCCGATGTGTTGATAAGTTCGCCAACTCGACTGAGTGCAAACACTCCTATGTGAGTCGCTGCTAAAAATGCGATCGCGGATGGCCCTGTCTCCTGTTGAATCTCCTTGCTACCCTTATCAAAACGGAAAATACCGTCATCTGTGCCGATCAAAATATCGCCCATGATTACCCCCTTGATACTGCTTCCCAACTGTAAGAGTTGGGTTGAAGCTCTCTGTCTCTAGGGTATCGATTGGCAAAACCTAATAGCACAGTTCTCTGCTATCAAATCATCTGAGAGCCACCATTTACAGGCAAATAAGCCCCTGTGATAAATCTCGCTTCCTC
>JBFLZA010000351.1:0-9425 GCA_040756535.1 Cyanobacteriota bacterium | reverse complement strand
AACTTGCCATGGTAGCCAAACAACAAAATTGCCGGAATTTCCAGTAACCCTGCTGCTACCAACATCGGGCCCAACCAATTGGCAGTCTTAACCAGTTGTTCTGGATTAATTCCCAACTGTTGCGCTAAAGCCAAGCCATTTTCCCCCACACAAAACACCAAACAGTTAAAACGGCTGGCTTTCTGCTGTAATTCCTCGCGGAAAACGTCCAATTGATCCGGAGCGCTCAAAGGTTGAGAGATGCCAGTCGTTCCCAGTAAAGAAAGCCCTTCCACTACACCGAAAGCCGCATTTGAGGTGCGTTCGGCTAGCTGACGCCCTTCGGGTAAGATAATGGTCACTTGAATGGTTTCTTCCGGTGCTAGCTGACGCTTTAAGTTTTCTTGCAACAACTGTTCGGCATAGGCATAGATTGCTGCCTTTCCACCTGCATTGATTTGTCGCCCAATTCCTTCACCCCCTAGTAACTGCACCGGCTCTGTTTGTCCGGCTTGTCCCCATTCTACTAGTGCCCAAATCGGGGTGTTGCGAGTTAGGTCAAGGTTATCACCCGGTTGCGAATATGCGATCGCAAGCGCTATCCCCTCTCGAATTCCAGCCACTTGCTCGATGGGAATTTCCACCGTTTCCGGCGGTTTAATCAAGTCCACTGATACAGCATCTAATGGTTGTCGTTGCCGCAACCAATGCAGCGCAGCAAGGGCCGCCGCACAGGCAAATACGGGTAAGGTGTATCCAGAGCAAGGTTTGGAAATAGTCATAGTAATACTGAGTTGCGTTCACCCGATAGTAAACCTTCTAGATGGGGTGACCGGGAGAGAGAAAATTATCTCTTTGAACAAAGCCAATGCGATCGAATTTCGCCGCCAAGAGCCATAACAGTTCAGCTCAGCGTTGAACAAACCCTATAGATAAATACTTCAGGGGCACGGTTAGCCGTGCCCTTACATTTGTTTATACTTATTGCCAAATATTTCATTAAGTTGCAAAGTTTTGAGAAATAGATCCTTCTCCTGAACATCGTTCAGGATATTGCCTACTACCTATCGTGGCATAGGTATTTCTCTGTACATTCGCAAGCGCTTAGCAGGTAAATTACCCGCATGGTTAGAAAAACCGCCGATTGCATCCTAGAAGAAACAAAATCTCTCCCAATTCCAGAAATTGCAGAAGTTTCAGAAAACAGAGCATTATCAGAGGCAACAGTGTCAACCCCGCCTCTGATAATTTCTAAGGAGTCGATTCGCACTAGCCTGCGGGCATCTATCTTCGATGGCGTCTTTGCCACTATTTTTGGCTGCGTCACGACAGGTGTCCTGCTAACTAACTTTTTACTGGAACTGGGTGCGACAAGCGTGGAAATTGGCTTGTTGTCGTCCATTCCCATGTTTGTCAACTTACTTCAACCGCTGGGCGCTTACCTGGCCGATCGCACCACTAGCCGTCATTGGTACGGTTTAGTGGTTTTTGGTTTGTCAAGATTCCTGTGGGTGATTCTGTTGCTGTTAATGCTGGGAGTAAGTAACTCCTCAACTGAACATCACCAAATTGTGGTTTGGACACTGGGGATTGTTTTAGCAACTCATGTTTTGGGTTCACTCGGCAGCGCTTCTTGGTTCAGTTGGATGGCGGCATTAGTTCCCCGACGGTTGCGGGGGCGCTATTTTGGTGCTCGCAATAGTGCCGCTAATTTGATCAACCTCATCTGCGTGCCATTAATGGGATGGGGAATTTCCACATGGAAGGGTGGAAGTATCCAAGGCTACAGCATTGTTTTATTTTTGGGCATTGTTGCAGGACTGCTGAGTCTGATTTTTCAGTTTTTCATCGTTGATATCAATCCTCAATCACCCAATCCAGCGTGCAAAGGTACTGTCCATCCTGACTCAACTGAACCCGCATCCAAGTGGTTTAAGGACGTTAACTTTTTGATATTTCTGGGCTACTTTGGGCTGTGGACTTTTGCTGTCAACCTCAGTACGCCCTTTTATAACCTCTACATGTTGGATAATCTACACCTGGATGTCAGTTGGGTTACGCTGTACAGCAGCTTAACGGCTGGGGCAAATTTACTGATGTTGGTGATGTGGGGAAAGTTAGCCGATCGCATTGGTAATCGGCCCATCCTAATCGGAGTAGGAATTCTGGTAGCAGTGACGCCTCTTTTCTGGCTAGCGACTGGGGCTAATCCAGCATCTCTTTGGATTGGGCTACCGCTTGTGCATTTGTTGCGTGGTAGCACTTGGGCGGCAATTGATTTGTGTAGCCACAATATTCAGATGAGTGTCGCACCTGCGCGAAATCCGGCGGCTTATTTTGCGATCGCATCTGCAATTACTGGCGTGACTGGAGCACTGGGAACTACCGCAGGCGGCTTTCTCGCGCAGTTCACTTTTATGGGCGGCTTACCCGGATTATTTGCCCTCTCAGCTGTCTTAAGATTAGTTGCCTTATTGCCTCTAGTATTTGTTAAGGAGCCTCGTTCTGCGTCACTGATGCAGTTATTTGGTGAAGCCAAGCTCACGCTTCGTCCATCGTTTAATTTTGTAGGTAAGAATCAATTTTTGCCGCGCTTTAAACCGCAAGCCATGCTGATTCAAGCTGTAGGATTGGCAAATCGTCTTAAATAGAGTGTCACTGACTTAAGAGGAATGTCACTGACTGGTATAGCCTTGAAATAAATTTCACCCCTCAAAACTCTAAATAGCTTTAGCTTACTGAATAAGCTTTTCAACCCGTTTAAACGGGTTTTAGCTCTTAGCCCGTTCGCGTTCGCGAAGCGTTCTCGAAGAGTAGCGTTCTCGAAGAGTACTTTAGTTCAGGGCTTAAGTCACAACTCCTCTGTAACTCAGCTCATCATTACTCTTCCATTTGGGCAAAATGTTCTAACAGTAATCGGTGGATGAAGATGTAGCCACCGCCAACTTTTTGTAAAAAGATGCGCTCTGTAGCATAGTTGAGGAAACGGGCATAATTCCAAGGAATGCAACCGTTGAAGTAAAGAACCAGACGCAGCGTGAAGTGTTGAATGCAGGCTATACCCGCCGTTGAAAATAAACCAAATAGCACTCCTATCAGTGTACTAAAAAAAATGGTGGCACCCAGTAATTGAGCCATCACTCCCAGCGCCAGCACTCCTATCAAAGTAAAAACCACTGCATTTTGGGCTGACTGCCAAATTCCTTGATTCGGCACTGTACTCGTTTCCATACCCCCACCAGTCAAGCCACGCAGCAGAATAAAAATTAGCCCGGTTCCAAATCCACTGATTCCGTACAATAAACCCTCACTCAGCGCTGCACCTTGTATCCACAAAATAACTGTGCTGCTTAACCCATAAATGAGTCCTACAATTAGCCCTATCCACAAACCCGATCGCAAGTTATTTTTAGCTTTTCCCCATGACCATTTCAGCGTTTCAACGGGTTCTATTCGATCAATCGTTAGTCCTAGAATTAATCCGGCTATCAGCCCACCACCCAGTCCCAAAATCAATCCAGCAATGAGTCCAATATTCAGTCCAAATAACCTTCCAAGATTCAGCCCACCACCTAACCCAATAATCAATCCACCAATCAACCCAACACCAATGCAGTACATCCATTTTTGTTGCTTGGTTTCTAACCAACTCGGTTGTATTCGCTCGATTAAAAAGACAGTTTGAGATTCTTGAACCATCTTTTGTGCCAGCCAAATCAACCACCGCTTGGCTAACGATTTGGGGTATAGACTATCGACCCCTCGGCGGTTAAACATCCGCTCAATATAAGCATTGAACAAATGTTGACGGCGTTCTTCCAGGTTCATGCTAGGTAAGTCTTCAATAGACATTCCCTGGTATGCAAGGGTGATTATGTTGAGCATTAGGGGAGACTTTGCCAACTCTTGCAACTGAGTATCGGTTTGCAGAGTTGTGCTGATAGCTGATAGTTGTGTACCGATACTCTTGAGATAGTGCTGAATTTGCTCGCTAGAGAGAGGTTGCACGTAGATGGCCGCTTGAAAGTGCAGGCGGTGTTTGAGGGCTTCGTAATCCTTGATGCGGCTACAAACTACGATTTCCGTATTTCCATGTTGAGCATGGAATTGATTTAACGCCTGAACGCAAGCATCCCGGATATTACCCCTGACTTCATCTAAACCATCAAGCAATAGTAATAGTTGCCCATTTCTGACCCAGTCACTGCCCGTTTGTTTGGGAACCTGATATTGACTGTTTAGTTCTTGGACTAACCAATCGGTAATAGTTTGCTTTCCCCCTCTCCAAGACGAGAGGTTTAACACCACTGGCATGGGAAGATTCACATCCTGCTCGGCACGGTCAATTAAGTCGCGGGTGAGTTCTAATAGAGTCGTGGTTTTGCCAGAACCCGGTTCTCCCAAAATTAGCAAGGTGCGGCCCATCCCCAACTGATCAAATTGGTCGATGACTTTCGTACCGGGTGGCAGGGTTTGCTGGAGTTGGTCGGGAGTTTCCCAAACTAGTGCAACCGGATTCTCCACTGCATTAAGTCGTTCTTCGAGTCCCAGTGAAATCAGTACCCGACCGTGCAAGGATTTCTCCAAAACGCCTTTAACCCAAGCATTTCTCACCTTGTTGAGTAAAATCTGCCGCTCTCGATAGTCCTGCCGAGTGAGTTTCGGTGTTTCTATCTCATCAGACCGTAATTCAACTTCTGTTATTAGGCTATCAATCCAACTTTGGTTAAAAACCGACTTATAGATGCGGTTATAAACCCTTAACGTTCCTTGCTGTTTGGCTACTAACCCCGTAAGCCGCAGTTCCAATTGTTCTGGTTGGTCATTGGCTATAATTCCTCTAAGCCAAATTTGCCGATATAGTTGAAGCAACTGAGCTTGGCGCTGGCTGCACAAAAGCCGATTCCGAATCGTCCTCAGATGTTCTGGCTCATCCGTGGCTTCCCAGTTGTCGATAATCTGCTTTTGCACCAAATTCTCAACCCAGTCAGCTTCCCTATTTGTTGGAATAGTTTCTTTTGTTGCAAGAATAAGCTGACAGACCTTTTGTGTCAGAAATGGCTGCCCTCCCGTCCAGTCCAACACGGCTTTGAGCAATGCTTGGGGATTGCTAGCTACCTTTTCCAACCCCAGCGCCAAAGGTTGGACTTCCTTTAGGGTAAAACCAGTCAGTTCAATGGCGCGACCAATGTTGAAGGGGGTACGCTGCTTATCTTGAATCAAGTCTGAGGGAGTGGCGACCCCAATTGTGGCAAAGGTTAGTCTGCGGTAATCCGGTTGATCGGCTCGATTGTTATAACAATCACGGATAAGTGCAAAAAAATCCTCTGTTCCGAACTTTAAACTAAGAGTGCAATCGATTTCCTCTAGGAAAATGACGATTTTTTTAGAAATGGAGGGCAGCAAAATTTCTTCAATAAATTTGCTGAATCGCTGCACGAAAGAAAGCAGACGGTGTTGAGACCACCAGGATTCTAAATCAAAAGTATCATATAAATTTAAACGGCTAACAATGCTATCAATTAACCCGGCATACCATTCTTCTGGGGTCGTTTCCGAAGTGCCAATTTCTGTCAAGTCAATGGCAGCACAGGCAACTCCTTCGGCTTGCAATCGATGCATTACTTGCACCCTCAGAGAGGACTTCCCCATTTGTCGTGCATTGAGTACATAACAGAATTCACCCTGCTTCACACTCTCGTACAGCTCCTCGTCAGCTTTTCGCCTGACATAGGTAGGAGCATCAATGGGGAGACTTCCCCCAACTTGATAGTTGTAGTTTGGGTGAAATGCTACATTCATGAGTTTTAGGCTTGCGGAAATACGGTCGTTGCCAATCAGATATTTTGCCGAAACATTGATATTATCAATGCACCCTAGCCATTATTTATATTCTCATTAGGCATAATTGCCCTTTAGATCAAGGTAATCTTAGAATCTATTTTCCATAATGAACGTAGTGCTTCTACCTTTTCCAAGGTTGATGGACGATCGCTCTCATAAGTAAATATGAACCAGGTAGATTATCTCCGTATCAGCCTCATTGACCGTTGTAACTTCCGTTGTTCCTACTGTATGCCGGAAGGGACAGAGCTTGACTACATCCTCAAGCAGGAATTGTTGACTAATGAGGAATTATTGATTTTGCTTAAAGAAGTCTTCATCCCTGTAGGCTTTAGAAAGTTTCGCCTCACGGGGGGTGAACCGTTGCTGCGTCCTGGTGTTGTGGATTTAGTCAGAGCGATCGCGTCTCTCCCCGAAACCGAAGATCTGGCCATGACCACGAATGCGTTTTTACTGGCTTCCATGGCACAAAACCTCTATGATGCGGGTTTGCGGCGTATCAATATCAGCCTCGACTCTCTTAACTCAGAGACGTTTGACACCATTATCGGCAATCGAGGACGTTCGCGCTGGCAGCAAACATGGGAAGGGATTCAAGCCGCTCACAAGGTCGGGTTTGACCCCCTGAAGCTGAATATTGTTGTCATTCCGGGAATTAATGAGCAGGAAGTTCTGGATTTAGCGGCTTTAACGATTGATCGTCGCTGGCACGTCCGGTTTATTGAGTTTATGCCGATCGGGAATGCAGAGTTATTTAGCGATCGCGCCTGGGTTCCTTCGGAAGAGTTACGGCAGCACATTCGCGATGCGTTTGGATTGACAGAATCAAACGTTCGTGGTAATGGCCCTGCTGATGTTTTCCAGATTCCTGATGCGATGGGAACTCTGGGATTTATCAGCCAGATGTCGGAATGTTTTTGCGATCGCTGCAACCGGATGCGCCTTTCTGCTGACGGTTGGCTACGCCCCTGCCTTCTTAATGAGTCAGGTCAAATTGACCTAAAAACTGCCCTTCGTAGTGGCGTAGACCTTGCTGATCTCAGAGAACGAGTGAATCAACTGCTGGTGCTCAAACCAGAGATTAACTTCAAACAACGCGACTCTGGAACTAGCGGTGCTTACACGCGTACCATGTCGCAAATTGGTGGATAAATAGGTTACAGGTTGCAGGGCGAGAGGGTTGCAGGGCGAGAAAGTTGAAGGTTTCTTGAGAACGTTCAACTTGCCCACTTTCTAACCTGCTAACTTTCAACGCTTAACAACCCTCAACACTATTACGCTTGACGTGAGTAGTACTCAACCACTAGTAGTTCATTGATTTGCAGTGCCACCCAATCCCGCTCAATGACGCTATTAACCTTACCCGTAAGATTAGTCTTGTCAAACTCTAGATGACTGGGCAAGTTTGCCAAGCCTGGATATTGCAGGTTTTGTTCTACCAAAGCCTTGGAGCGCTCAGTGTTTTTGACACTAATAATATCTCCTGGACGGCACTGGTAGCTAGCAATATTGACCACCCGGCCATTAACCATTATGTGACCGTGATTGACGAGTTGGCGAGCAGCAGGGATGGTTCCCGCCATGCCCATGCGAAATACGGTGTTATCCAACCGCATTTCTAACAATTGCAGCAAGGATTGACCCGTTGAACCTGTCGCCCGACGGGCTCTACGGACGTAACGCAACAGCTGCTTTTCTGAGATACCGTAGTTGAAACGGAGTTTCTGCTTTTCTTCAAGTCGGATAGCATATTCAGACCGCTTTCTGCGAGCTTGTCCATGCTGACCCGGTGGGTATGACCGACGCGGCGTCTTGCGAGTCAAACCTGGTAAATCGCCTAGACGGCGCACAATCCGCAGACGCGGACCTCGATATCGCGACATATAGATTCCTTGTTCCTGTGCTGACTAATAAATTTTACCCAAAACCATTATTATACACTTTTCTGACTTATGGGTTAGGTATCTTGTCCCTCTGACCAGAGTGCAAATTGAGGTCTCTACAGCTTATACCATTTCGTGATCAAGAGGCTACACCTCCATCCCCCACCCCCCTTACTCCCTTCTCGCTCAAAGAATACCTATGAAAAAACTGGGGGAGCTGGGGGAGAGGAAGGATAGGTAATCTTCTGTCGGGAAGGGAGTAATACCCAGTTGCGGTCAAACTTACCTAATAGAAGACAAGGGGGATAAGGGAGAGAAAGTACGATGTCCGAACGAAATGCTAATTAGGAATTACGAATTAATAACTACTAATTATTCAGTAATGTCTACGCAAATGACAAAGATGCCTATAACTTCTGATGCATCATTGAAATGCGGGATATTCGTTACCGAAAGATGACGTTGTTTACCATCGGGAAAACTAAACATGAAGTCATATTTAGCTTCATGACCCGATAGAACTGAATCTACATAGGGTTTTACCAGTTGATACTGTTCCCCCATCAGCGCCTGTACCGTTTTACCCAAAATCTGGTCAGCAGTAGTGTTATACCAGTGTTCATACTGCTTGTTAACAAATCGATAGCGTTGCTCTTTGTCAATGTAAGAAACTTTGGCTTTTGTTACATCTGACAAAGATTGGAGAAGTCCCTGATAGCGTTCAAGCTCAGCGGACATTTCAGCTAGACTGGAAGCCTGAAGATCATCAACTGGATGATTTTGAAGGGTAGAACTCATGGAATTCACCTTAAAGCTTTCTGATCACGCCATTCATGATAATCCATGCTCGTCTACTGGAGTGATATTTTATCTCTTACTTTGATGCTCAGTTCAGTTAAAATCTATTAACCTGAATCTTGTGTGTCGCTGATCCACAGCACTGCTTGATTATGGCTTCTTCAAATCTCAGAATTGTTTCTCTACTGCCCAGTGCCACAGAAATTGTGGCAGCATTGGGCTTAACGGATGTACTTGTGGGGCGATCGCACGAATGCGATTACCCGCCAGAAATCCAAAATCGACCCGTTTGCACCGAGGCACAACTCAATTCAGAAAAGCCCAGTGCCCAAATTGACCTGGATGTTCGCGAATTGGTGCAAAAAGCTCTCAGCATTTATAAAATCAAACTAGATATTTTAGAACAGTTACAGCCGACCCACATTGTTACCCAAGATCAATGTGATGTTTGTGCGGTTAACTACGATGTTGTTGAGAAAGCTGTTGCTGAACTTACTCAGAGTCACCCGCAGGTGATTTCCTTGCAGCCGAAGGTACTCAATGATGTTTGGGCAGACATTGAACGAGTAGCTGCAACAGTGGGAGTAGAATCACAACCTTTGTTGACTCAACTCCAGTCTCGCATCGAAGCTTGCACAGGAAAGACACAAGGATTGTCCGAGAATGACCGTCCTACTGTTGCTGCCATTGAGTGGACAGACCCCCTGATGGCCTCTGGGAACTGGATTCCCGAATTAGTGGAACTAGCGGGGGGTCAATCTGTGTTTGGCGTTGTGGGTGAGCATTCCCCTTACTTAGAATGGGACGCTTTACGGAAAGCTGACCCAGAAGTCCTTGTTATCATGCCTTGCGGTTTTGATTTAGAACGTACCCGCCAGGAAACCATCCCACTCAAGCAGCATTCAGAATGGTCTAGCTTAC
>JBFLZA010000350.1:0-9450 GCA_040756535.1 Cyanobacteriota bacterium | reverse complement strand
GAACATCGTGCTGCAAGAATTGCCTACGATAATGGAACGCTAGAGATTACGACGCCACTGCCAGAACACGAGGACAATAAGGAAATTATTGGGGACTTGGTGAAGGCGTTGCTGGAAGAACTCGACATAGAATTTAGAAGCCTTGGCTCGACAACATTCCAAAATCAAGCGATGGCAAAGGGGATTGAGCCTGATCAATGCTTTTACATCCACAATGAGGCGGTAATTCGGGGGAAGAAGCGAATTGACTTGAGAGTCGATCCTCCTCCCGACTTAGTGCTGGAAATGGATATCACCTCTCGTACTCACCCCAGTATTTACACGGTTCACTGAATATCGGCAAGAAAAGTAAGCACAATGGCTTTGCCGGAGTGTCTAGGGGGTCTTTGACTGCCCCAAGAAGGGTTAACCTTCTAAAACTAGAGAGAAAATGTGAAAAAGCGCGGATTTATCCCGCTTCGTAACATCCTCTTAGAATCCCTCGTACTTCAGTCGAGGGAGGGTCAAAGTTCACCTTTACGCGTCCTTGACTGTTCACTGCTAGGATGAGGCTGAAACTGTCTCTCAAAAATTCCTAGCTTGTGCCGAAGACAAAACCTGCCGATATTTGCCAAGTACGCTGTTTTAACACAGACTTAGTAGCTGATCTGCGTGATTCTCTGCCTGATGATGAGACTCTTGAAACGGCTGCGACTCTCTTTGCTGCACTGGCAGACAAATCTAGGCTGAAAATTCTTCATGCTCTCAAGAATGGGCAAGAACTCTGCGTGTGTGATGTAGCAGCTGTGTTAGATGTACAAGTATCGGCAGCATCTCACCACTTGCGGAAGCTGCGTGACCTTAGACTCCTCAAATACAGAAATGAGGGAAAATTGGTCTACTATTCGTTGCGAGATGAGTTGGTCAACCAAGTTTTGAACCATGTCTTTAGAGGAAACTGCTAGACAAGGTATGTGACATCCTCTCCCGTTTCCCTTCGGTTAGGACATGGGGCTTCCGGGGTAAAAGCTAAATTTTTTTTGCTACTTCATTCAAACATTAGTTTGAATGTAATAATGACAGGCAGTATTTTAGAGGTGAGCCATGTCCGATCACTGCTGTCAGAAGAAATCCTGCGAACTAGAAAAGCTGACCAAACGGCAAAGCAAAGTTTTATGGACTGTACTAGGAATCAATGCTGTGATGTTTGGTGTTGAGTTGCTGTCGGGTATCTGGTCAAATTCCATAGCGCTGACAGGCGACTCACTGGATATGTTGGGCGATGCAATTGCTTACGCTAGTAGTCTATATGTCATCAACATGGGTAGAAAGGCTCATGCCCGATCTGCCATGCTCAAAGGAAGCATCATGTTCTTATCGGCTGTAGCTGTGTTCGCGAGGGCAGCTTATCAATTAGCGTTTAACACGCCTCCAGAACTGAAAGTGATGAGTAGCATCGGCATCGTGGCTCTGTGTGCCAACTTGTTCTGTCTATATCTCCTCACACAACACCGCAATGACAATATCAATATGTCATCTGTGTGGCTTTGTTCTCGTAATGACATTATTGCAAATACGTCCGTCCTCGGTGCCGCAGGGTTAGTTTACCTTACGGGTTCATCACTGCCCGACATCGTAGTTGGAATCTTCCTCGCATTCGTTTTTGCTAAATCAGCAGGAGTCGTTCTCTCTCAATCATGGCGACAGTTGAGGCAGGTATAGGATTAAGGAATTTCCCCAAAACCGACATCGAGAATTGCATAATTATCCCAACCAGGAGCATCAAAATGCCACCATTCTGTTGGCAGAGGAATAAACCCATATTTTTTCATTGCATTCTCAAGCACTTGACTATTTTTCCTAGCTTGAGTACTTCCACCTTTGTAATCTCTGTGTGCTCGTGTTGTAAAATCATCAAATCCCGTCGGCATTTCCAGTTCTTTCCCATTGCGGTCAACCAACGTTAGATCGACTGCCGCTCCCCGATTATGCCGAGAGCCATATTTGGGATTCGCTACATACCGAGAATCAGGCTTAACTTGCCACATTAGCTTTTGCACAGATAGGGGCCTGTAACAGTCATAAACCTTCAACCCCAATCCCTTTGTTTCCAATTCTTTTTGGACTTGTGCCAGCCTTCTCGCTGCTGCACCTCTAAGCACACATCGGGCTTTTGAATAAAGTGGGCGTTTCAAAAAATTATTAGTTGTTGCATAACGGATATCAAGGAGAATGTTGGGGTTGAGCGTGCGAATATCAATCAGTCTCGCATCGTAGGGAAGTGAAGATTTTGCTGAGGGTGAAGAAGTCAACGGCACAGAAGGAACTAATGGAGTCTCACTATCATCAGCTTGAGCTAATGTGGTGATAGAAGCGGTCGATATAGGAAGGGATAAAGCCTCTGATTTCTGGTTGACACCCAGTATCATTAGTAGAGTACTAGCCACGCAGGTTGTTAGAGCGATCGCAAGTAATTTTGACCATTTTTTGCTCATCAGCATTTATACCAAAAAGTCCGATTTTATTTTTCAATTAATATTAATAACTGCGTTTACACGGCTTAAGTATCAAAACCAGGAAAAACTTTATTGTTTCTTCTAGAAGCAGCCCCACTCTCTAAAACTTTCTTTAGCTAGAGTGGGGAGTATGACACTGAAGATTTTGCGATGAACCCATTAAGATTGCATCACGGTAAACGCAAAATAAGAAAGCCACCCACTCACCAATAGCATAATTGGAACCAACAATGCTGCTGTTTTTTCTGATAAGTTGGCAATCTGAGTGCAACCGCCATAAAGCATGAGAATAGTGTAACAACTGGCGAACACAGCGATCGTTAACATAATCTGACCCCCGAAAAGGCTAGAGACACCACTTGCCAGTACCAGAAAACCCACTGGTAACAGGGAAGCACCAGCAAGGAACATATCACCCGCCAAACTACTGCGACGGCGAGTGATTAAACGTGCGATGCCCAAGATTAATGTCAACGTCACAAACGGCACCAAGCCAACTAAGATTAACTCGAAGGCGGAAAATGAAAACCAATCTCGCCAACCGAGATAAGCACCACTGACAAAGCAGAAATTGGCAATCGCCTCAAACATAATCCCTACTGCCATGACTCGTGGCTTTTCGAGATACAACATCCCTGACAACAATCCCCCAACCGGATTAAGTGCCAAAGACAGCAACCCTCTGAGTGTATCGCCCAGCACCGTCTTCACTAACCCAATTGGGTTCTTTCCAGAAGAGGTTCTTAGTTTGATGGGAGTTCCAGTTATCGTTCTCAGGGTGTCCAGTGCCAGTCGGTAACCCGTTCTATCCCCTTGCTCATTAAACAATGTTGCGGCTGTTTGCAAATCCTCTGCCGCGTTAACGAGTTCTTTGACATCGTTGTTGGCTAAACCCCGATGGTAGTAAGCTTGGGCAAAAGTCGGTTCTTTTGCGATCGCCTGAGTATAAGCTTCGATCGCAGCCTGAGTATAGCCCAATCGATACCGTGCCCTTCCCTGATAATAGTACGCTTCAGACAAGTCGGGATTAAGGCGCAATGCATGATTACAGTCTTTGAGCGCTGCTCTTGCATCTCCCATTTTGTAGTGGGTTTCGCCCCGCTTGACATACGCTTCAACAAAGCTAGGATTGAGTTCGAGCGCCTTGCTATAGTCCTCAATCGCTCCGTGATAATCTTTGTCTAACGCTTTAGAAACAGCCTGAACGTAGTAGTCTTGAGCGTTCTTACCTGGTTTTTGACTTGTTGTAGGGATAGGATCTAATCCTTGGTCGTACTGAGTTCGCTGCACGGAGTCAGAGAGGACTTCGTAAGCTTTACAAATTTTTTTGAATTTATCTTCCGCCTCTGGATTCCCTGGGTGTAAGTCAGGGTGATACTCGCGGGCAAGTCGCCGATAAGCTTCTTTTATTTCTTCAATCGTGGCGTTTCTGGAAACGTCCAGAATTTTGTAATAGTCGCGAGAGTCCTGCATTGAACTTAGACGAAGGGTCGCTTTACTTATAAGCGTGTCACATTCAGACAAAAATCGGCAAAGTCAAACCCTTCGGGTAGGGAAAAGGGAAAAGGGGCAAGGGGAAAGGGACAAGGGAATCCCTGGCTTCAATTCAACCTTCAACCCTCAACCCCCTCATTGCGTTGGAGGAACTGCCTGTTCCTGGGTGTCTTCCCCGGAGTTGGATGGAGACTGTTCGGGCGAGGTAGCCTCAGGTGACTTTTTCGGTAACGGCAATTCAGGCGGAATGATCTTGTCTTTTTGAGCCTTGGCTTCGGCTTCAGCTTGTTTCTTGGCCTGCTCAACTAATTGATTCAATCTGTCTTTCCAGTAGCGCTGCTCTAGAAACTTGGGATCGACTGTAGCCTTTAACACTTTATCCCAGCGACCTTCATTGAGTGCAGTTTCCAGCTCCTTGTATTTTGCTTCAGCGGCTGCCCAGTCTTGCTGCCATTTTTGAATTTTTGCTTGAGCTTCCTCGTAAGTTTTACTACCTGGGAGAACTTTTTTAGCCTCTGCGATCGCACCTTGCAAGTCTCCTGACTCATACTTCTGATCGGCTGTGTCTAGGGTGTTTGAACCTTGATCCACAGGTTTTGCAGGAGGGGCTGAGGGAGTCGGTTTGGGAGCCTGATCTGGCTTTTGAGTTGCTGTCTTATCAGGTGGTATCTGAATGGGTACTGTTTCTACTGGCTTCGGATTGACCTTAGCCGTCTCAACAGGTCTCTGATTCGGCAAGGTACACTTCACTAAGTCGCTTTGGTTATAAACCCACCCCTTGATTGGGGAGCTAATCTCCACCCATCCCTTTGTCTGATTGCCAGTGAGAGCAAGCGTTGTCCCTTTTTTAACAGTGTCGATCACGGCACCCTTAGGGCCGGAACGAACATTTAGCCCACCACTGACTACGGTGCAACTGCCACTATCACTCACTGGAATGCCGTTGCGATCGCCACTAAAGTTGGATGTTAGGGAACCCTGACGAATTGCCAAAGCCATCCCCGCTGCCCCAACAGCAAGAGCTATTCCCAGCCCAATCAATAGAGGAGCTTTATCAGAAGTAGAACCCGACGAAATACTAGGAGGTGGAGTAACGACGGGTTGCCTGGGAACAGAGGCAGGTGCTACGGCTTGAGTGAGATGTTCTGAAGGGGAGGCGGCAGCATAAGGTTGTGGCGACATCCGTTGTCCAGAACCCGGAGCCTCATTCATCGATGGGGAACTTGGGGTAACAGGATAGGGCGGGGGCGAGTAGGAATTTTTTAGCAGTTGTAAGTTTTCAAGTGCCTCAGCCGCTGATTGGTAACGGTCTTTGAAGTGGTAGCGCACCATCTTTGTCAAGATTGTTGCCATCCCTCGACTCACCGTCACCAAGTGTTGCCAGAGAATTTCACCTGTACTGAGGTCTTCTTGGAAACTGACGGGCATTAGACCCGTGAGTGCCTGAATGCCGATAACGCCTAGTGCATAGATATCACTACTGGGGCGAGGCTGTCCTAGCGCCTGTTCGCTTGCCATGTAGCCCGGAGTGCCAACAGCAACGGTGTGGCTTGCGCGTCCTTGAGTGGCAGCGAATTGAGTGCGAATTTGTTTAACTGCACCAAAGTCTACCAAGACTAATTTATTGTCTGAGGTGCGTCGGATGAGGTTGTCGGGTTTGATATCGCGATGAATGACACCGTGGCGGTGGACAAAGTCCAAAATCCATAAAACTTCTTGCAGGAGTTCAATAACCCGACTTTCTTCCCAGCGTTGCCCCGGTTGTAGCTCTTGGGACAGGGTATGCCCTTCAATAAACTCTTGTACTAAATAGAATTCTTGGTCTTCTTCAAAGTAGGCAAGTAGGCGGGGAATTTGGTCATGGTTCCCCAACTGTTCCAGGGTTTCAGCTTCACTGTTAAACAAGCGTCGGGCTGTTTCCAAAAAGCTCGGATCGCTACTCAGGGGCTTGAGTTGCTTGACAACACAGGTGGGATTACCAGGGCGTCGGGTGTCTTGCGCCAGGTAGGTTCTACCAAATCCTCCAGAACCGAGGACTTGGGTTACTTCGTAACGCCTATCAAGTAGCTTGCCTAACATGGGGGTGACGCGCTCAAGAATTCATTTACCGATCTTGGCACAAGCTTACTAGGAAAATATGCCAAGGTTGTGCCAGTTCATTGTTGGGAGATTAAATGTCACTGACGAGAGAAAAAAGAGGAAATTGATATCGTGCGATCGCTGATTTCATTCCCTTTTTAGTGTTGTCGGCTACCGATATCGGTATGCCTCGTCAGTGAGATTTGAATTGTAGCTTATCTTTTGGGTTTCCTATTTCGCAGTGCTGAGGTAATGTTCAATTTCTTCCCTACCAAGGGCTACCAATCATCGTGAACGCTGCCCAGTAATAGGGATGGGAAAAATTATGATTGCCTCGTTTTGCTAGTTCTGGAGGCAACGGAATACTCCCCAATTCCTCTAATCCTTGCAGTTGACCGTTCTCCAGACGTACTTGCCCTCGGAGCATGGCAATTTGAGCACGTCGCAGCGCCTCGGCTTTGATGGTGACATCCTCTTGACGCAACTGTTGATAAAATCCACTCATCAGCGCCAGCGTCCCTTCATCACTGACATACCAAAGACTGGCTAATGCCGACTTGACTCCCGCTTGTACGGCTAATCCCGCGAAACCCAACTCCGCATCCACATCCCCCAAGGCAGTACGACAGGCACTCAAGACTAATAGTTCAACTTGAGGGGGCTGATGCCAACCCATCTGCCGCAGTTGATTAATCTTGAGTTGACTGTCCCAGAGTTGAATATAGGCGTTATCGGCGTTCCCCGGTTGGAAGTCGGCGTGGGTGGCTAAGTGGATGATACCAAAGAGCTGACGCTGAGCCTTAAGATTATTTAGGGTGAATTCTTCGTTGAGGAAGGATTTCCCAGAACCCAACTGCTGAGTAATCACTTGTAATTCGGTTGGTACAGCAGGCAAAGGTGACAGTTGTTGAAATTCCGATGCTCCCATCCCTAAAACTTGATCATCTTTTATAGCTTTATAGCGGCTATTGGTGAGGCTGACGCTAGGAATAGAGCCGATACTGTACTTTTCTACCAAAAACTGCTGACCATCGTGCAACGCTGCCATGGGAATTAGGCGCAAACCTGCGTCCATGCAAAAAATCAGAGTATCGATTCCCAGCGCTTGCAAGTGGGATTCGAGGGGGGCAATCATCCACTTATAGAGCGTTTGAGCAGGGGCGAAGTAGTCACGGGAGTCTGTAACATCAGTAATAGCGCTACGCAACTCAGTTAAGGTTTTCTGTAGGGCAGCAGCATTCGCTTGGGGAACTACCTTACGAATGGGAGAACCTTCAGGAAGGACTAATGTGAGTTCTAATTGGTCGGGGAGCGATCGCGCATAAACAACAACAGAACTTTTTCCGGTTTGACTTTCAATAGTCTTGAGGGTTTCTCGAATACTTTCAACAGTGACTTTTTCATCAGTCAGATTTTCTCCAAAATACTCCTCAAATTGCTGCTCAAAGAGTTTATCAATCTGACCAATAGATAGAGGACTCTCAACATTTATTGCTAATTTTCTTTGATCATAAAAATACCAACTAAAGCTGTAGTCTCCGGTTTTGGGGTCTTGCTCAATCTGGGTTTGGGCGTTGAGCGTATCCCCAACCAAAAGGGCTAAAGACTCTAGTGGGTTTGTAGCTCGGTACGGGAGTGGTATTGGCTCCGGGAGTGGTAGTGGATTGGAATCTGCTCGGCGTCGAGAGGTTCCAGGGACAGATATTATTTGAATCCTATCCGCATCTTGTTTGTGAGTGTAGAGATAGTATTGGGGGGGCGAAATAGTCTGCTCAGGTGTTGCATTCCCTCGGGTAATTGCTCCCTCTGTTCCGTTCGTGACCGCATTGCCCACGATAAAGGGGATAATGCCTTCACCTCCATGACGAATAATAATTGAGCCGCCATCTCCTCCTCCAGCAGTGGAAATGCTTGCAGCTACACCATTCTGGTCGTTGAAAGAGTTAGTAGCCCGAAATCTATTAGCCGTAATATCAACATTGCCACCCGTGCCCAGTCCAAGACTTTGAGCATTAATTTGGCTAACTTTAATAGTTCCAGGCGCATTGAGATTTATATTGCCGCCATTGCCAAAGGAAGAGGAGTTGAGAATAGCAGTAGTGATGTCTCCGTTGTTGCTGGTGAGGGCAATACCCCCCGGTGAGGTGATGTTGCCAGTGGTAATGTTATTCACCGTTGTGATGTTTACACCTGCTGGGTTAGTTGTAGTGCTGTCACCCTCAACGCTTAAATTGTTCAGTGGTGTCGAATCACCAACGATATCGTTAAATAGAACTGTGCCATTGCCCGTGCTGACTTCTAGATTTTGATTACCGTCAACTGTGTTGTTAAAGGTAATGTTACCTGCGCCAGAAGTAGTGAAGGAGACGTTTCCACCTAAGTTGACTTGACCATTAAAAGTAATGCTGTTTTGGTTCGTCTCAATGTTTCTGTTGGTGGTAATGTTTTGATTGGCAGTGAACTCGATCTTGCCACCCGTGCTAGAGATAGATCGGGCATTAATCTCACCTGCGGTAATAATGCCAGCAGCATTAAGGGTGATGTTGCCACCCGTGCTAGAGATAGATTGGGCATTAATCTCACCTGCGGTAATAATGCCAGCAGCATTAAGGGTGATGTTGCCGCCAGCACCAAGAGCAGAAGGAGTGAGCAGTGTACCTGCACTAGTGTTGATATTACCGCCGCTACTGGTAATGCTGAGACTGCCGCTATCACCGTTGAAGCCACTATTAAAAGAGACGCCAATAGTGCCTGTATTAATGTCACCAAGGGCACTAAAAGTGACATCGCCACCATTGTTACCACCAGTAGCGTTGAGAATCCCACTAGTAGTATCGATCGCACCGCCACTGCTGATAAGGGTAATTGCTCCGCCGTCCTGCTTCCCATTTGAGAGAAGGTTACTGGTGGTGATGTTGCCAGCAGCATCGAGAGCGATCGCACCACCATTACCATGGTCAGCAGAGGAATCTATGTAAACGGGAATAGAAATACTGCCACTGTGGCTCGTAAGATTAATATTTCCACCACTTAACTGTCCATTTGAGCTAATGCTAACCATATTAATGTCCCCGTTGGCAGTAAGGGCGATCGCGCCGCCACTAGCGGTAGACTGAGAACCACTGCTAGAGTTAATACCCTCCGAGATAATGTCACCACCTGCTTCGATTGTGATATTGCCACCCTTGCCACTGCCACCGGAGCAGGTCTGTTGACTACCAGAACAGGAAAGTATTCTGCCTGGGGTGCCATCAAAAGCCAACGTAGTATTAGTCGTGCCACCACTGGTTATTTTGATATCCCCGCCACTCAAGGAGCCAATCGCATACATGTCATCTAGGTAAATGTTGCCCCCAGCATTGAGGGTGATATTGCCAGCCTT
>JBFLZA010000349.1:0-9472 GCA_040756535.1 Cyanobacteriota bacterium | reverse complement strand
CTCTTTTGCTCGTCTGACTCAGCGGGAGCGAGGGGAACAACTTGATCAGCTAAGGTTATAGGCTGTGCTTCAGCTTCATCAGCATCAGCATTTAGAGTGAGGTCTTCAATAAAGGGTTCAGGAGGCAGCGTTGTGCTGAGATGGATCTGAAGGTTTTCCAATTCTTCAAGAGTTTCACTCTCCCCATCAAAGATTTGCCTCTGTGAGCTTACTGCTTCCTGGGACGCTAAGGTTAATGGAATGGTTTCGGATGAGCTTTCCGAAGTTACTAGCTGTGAAGTGTTTTCCTCAACCTTAACTTCTACACTACTATCCTGCTCACTTTTAACCGCTTCTATAGCTGCTAGGGATGTAGGTTGAGGGACTTGGTTTGGAAGTGAAGTGGGTTCAACCGTGATTTCTGGGTCAGATGTGGAGGGTAATACGTTGTCGCTCAACTCATCCGTCTGAACCTCTATCAGGCTAGCCTCCAACCTGGGTGAGTCGGATTCGGTCACGGGTGAAACTTCTGTGACTTTTGAGATGATTTGCAGTTGAATCGAATGCTGCCAGGATAGCCCTAGGAAATCGGACAAAATATCGCCACAGCAACGCAGTTCCCACAAGCCTGGCTTGAGGTAAGTAAAGGGAATGACTACCATTAACCCTTCTTGATTGGTGCGGCGCGATCGCTTCTGAGACCGTCGCTTCGGCGGGATTTCCTCAGTGCTTTCATAAATGACGCATATCTCCACATCCCTATTGATCCGGGATGAGTGCGCTACTATCCGATACCGCCCCTCTTCGATCTCAATCCGCTTAGACTTGATGGGCCTCCAAGTGCGATCGCCCTCTTTTTGTAGTAGAAATTCCCAATATTCCATAGCTGTTAGCGATTCTTCTACTAGGCATCAGTTTGAACTGTGGAAGGTGCTTCCGTCTAGAGTCTAATCTCTAGCATCCAAGGCTTTAATTTTTTCAGTCTAATGTCTGCTAGAAGTTCGCCAACGAAATACCCACAATTGTCTACTTAAAGCTATCAAGCTGGTGTCGTAGCTCATCCGTCTTGTTTAGCAAGTCGGCTTGGGCGATCGCAACTTGTTCTTTTGTCACCATCCACTTAAGGTTAACGGTTTGGTTTTGCGCTTCCTCTTCTCCTAAAATTAAACACGCCACCGCACCACTCCGGTCAGCCCGTGCAAATTGTTTTTTAAAGGCACTGCCACTTAAGTCTAATTCAACACTAAACCCAGCCTGACGTAGCTTTTGAGCCAAGATGAGTGCTTGAGATTGGGCCAAGTCACCTCTCGATACCACATAAAAATCCAGAAGTTGATGAGGATGCTCTTGAATTTGTTGCAAAAGTATGATAAGACGTTCTAGACCAATAGCCCAACCAACCGCTGGTGTAGAAGTCCCTCCCAATTCCTGGACTAACCCATCATAGCGACCGCCCCCACAGACTGTTGCCTGCGCTCCCAAATCATCTGAGATAATTTCAAAGGCCGTGTGGGTATAGTAGTCTAAACCGCGCACCAAACTAGGGTTGAGGGTGTAACGAATTCCCAGATCACTTAATAACTGCTGCACTTGTTCAAAGTGACGCTTGGATTCCGATCCGAGATAGTCCAAAATGCTGGGGGCATCCTGAGTAATTTGTTGGGTGCGTTCGTCTTTGCTGTCTAAAATCCGCATCGGATTGCGGGTTAAACGCTCCTGAGAGTCTTTGTCTAACTCCTCTTTGTAAGGCGTCAGGTAATTGACTAATGCCTCTCGATATTGCTGCCGATCTTCTGAATTTCCTACAGAGTTGAGGTCTAGGTGTAGATTTTTCAGTCCCAAGGTTTGAAGAATATCGGTGGCGAGCGCAATTACCTCTGCATCTGCCCTGGGATTGTCGCTACCAATGACCTCTACTCCTAATTGGTGAAACTGCCTCTGACGGCCTGCCTGCGGATTTTCGTAGCGAAACATCGGGCCTGTGTACCACAGGCGCTGCACGCCACCACTGGCATAAAGATTATTTTGAATAAAAGCCCTTACTACACCTGCTGTTCCTTCCGGACGCAATGTCACAGAACGCGGTGGGGTTGCCCGATCATTGAAGGTGTACATTTCCTTCCCCACAATATCTGTGGTTTCACCAATACCCCTCGCAAACAGCTCCGTGCGCTCAAATAGAGGAGGACGAATTTCCTGATAAGCCGCTCTAGACAGAACTGCTTTTGCGATCGCTTCAACGTGCTGCCAATACCGGACTTCGTCCGGCAGAATGTCTCGTGTTCCTCGTAAAGCCTGAATTGAACCCATTAAACTTTCGCTTCTAACTATGTCTTACAGCACTTGGGAGAGAAGTTTCTTCTTCCCAAGCACCATAGTGGTTTTGATAATAGGTCAAAATTTGATTCACTCGTTCTCGGCTCCCTGAATCAGAAGTATCAGAATACTGAATCCACAAACCACTCACTTGACTTTTGTTGTAATCAAACTGCTGTGAAGTCTGAGGAATCAGACCGACTTCCACCCCTTGCACTTGCCGCAAATGAGCAGCCACTTCTCGATAAACAGCTAAGGGTAGACTCGGATAACGAATTTGATACCGTAGCGGTTCAAGCACAACCTTTGACACTCTCTTAGACTTCTACATTTATCCTATACGGGTAGGGCGGTCAATTCATTGGATTTTGATGATTCCCTACCTCCCCTAAGTCTTATGAACAAGGAAATTGCCCCGCTTTAGACCAAGCGGGGCAATCTCGTCGCAGTTTTTAAAATTGGCTCTACTCTAAACGTCACTTGCTCAAGCCTAGGCAGGAGACTAGGTCAAGCTAGAGGAAAGAGCTTCTGCGATCTTTTTACAATGACGGTGCTACTGGAAGAGACGCGGTTGGTCCTTGTACAGGCTGTCCTGGCCCTGTCGCTGGTGCTTCTCCAACCCCTCTGGCAACTTCAACACCGTATTGCTCTAGAATCACCACTGGAGTAGGCCCGCGATTCATTTCGATTCGCTTGACAAGTACCTGCCCATTTGCTAAAAGTTGTCCTTCCCGAACATAGCGAGCGGGTTCATTGGGGACTTTTACAATTGCCACCGGCGTGTTCCCCACTTCAACCACTCCTGACACCTCGATTCCCCTTGCCTGGGTTGGTTCGGGCAGCGGCGGTAGTTCAGGAATTAATTGAGGAGCCGTAGCCACAGGTCCACCAGGTAGGGAGCCACCGGGTCCGGGTTTAGGGGTATTGGTGGTGCCATTCGGTTTCGGCGCTTGGGTAGCACCAGGCTTAGGTAATGAGCGAGGAGGTGGCACCACCTTACTTGGTGTCGCCGCTCTGGAAGCTTGACCGTTAGTAGATCTGCGAGCTTGAGTTCTAGTTCCTGGAGCTTGAGTTCTAGTTCCCGGAGCTTGAGTTCTAGTTCCTGGAGTTTGAGTTCTAGTTCTTGGAGCTTGATTCCCAGAAGCACCCCCATTGGGTTGTCTTAAACGCGGAAGCTGGGGAATTTGTGGTACAGGTCTAGCACTAGGCGCACGCGGAGCAGATGGATTAGGCGACACTGTTACTTCCGGTTGTACGGGAACGGCTGTAAAAGGATCGACGCGCCCTTTATTAATCCGCTTGATGACATCGTCGGGTGGTACGGGTGGAATTAATCCCGGCACTGTTGTCGTAGTTCCTGGTTGTTGAGCAACCAATGGTGGTTTACTCCCAAAAGGAGCTGCCGAAGGTGCGGGTTTTGGCTGAATGGGTGAGGCAACAGGTGTTGGCGAAGGAGTGTTTCCGCCTGTTTGTTCACCGTTGTCACCGGTCTGACAGCCCCCTACGAACAACGCTAAAATGCTTACCCAGGTTATTAATGAAGCTTGACGCATAAGCAGTCCCCCAACGTTTTACCAGAAGACACCCCAGAAAGCAGACGAAATAGAAAGTTAAGTTAGTACGTAGATCACCCTGGAAATCAAAACGCTTTTATCTTTTATCTTTTCTTGTCGAACTCTTGCTGGTTTGAGTATCACTGCTCTTAACGACTGTGTTGATCAGTACAGTGATTGGTGATTCTTTTGTGTCTACCTACTTATATATTAGTTTCCGCAAGGCAAGGACACGAAGATCAACACAGGAACGACCTATTCTCTGGCGTTTTTTTCACCGCCAGCTAACGCCTCGTTATAGAGTGTTTTAAGGCTCTATCGGGTTTAGGAATTTTTTCAGAAAGTCCAAACCTTTTTTAACGCGGCGGGATACAGTCACTACACTGATGTCCAGGCGTTCTGCCACCTCTTTTTGTGTTAAGTCGTGTAGAAATACAAATTCTAAAACATCACGAGTACGTTTTTCCAGATGAGCCAAAGCTTGTTGCAGGCGAATCTGATCTTCTTGGGCTAGCTGGAAACTGCGATACCGAGGATCGGGGACGAGTTCAGCTAAGCTGGAAGTCCCTTCTTCTGAGTCTCCTACTGGTGTATCTAAGCTGAGGGGTTCGCGATTTTGATGAGCTAGCTTAATTTCTTGCCATTCAGCAAGAGAGATTTCTAGCGCCATCGCCACTTCGGAATCTGTCGGTTGCCGATTGAGCTTTTCCCGTAAATCGTGTATCACTTCCACAGATTGCTGCCGCAGGGCTAACCAGCGTCGAGGAATGCGAACCGAGCAACCACGATCGCGCAGGTAGTGTTGAATTTCACCACGGATATAGGGAATCGCAAAAGTACTAAAAGCGCTTCCCTTTGTCGTGTCAAATCGTTCAACAGCACGAATTAAGCCAATGCAGCCAACTTGAAGTAAATCTTCATAGCTTTCGGTACACTGATTAACCCAATGATGGGCTTCTTTTCTAACCAGTCCGAAGTTGAGGTGAACTAGCTGATTACGAATTTCTGGACAACTGCTTTGCTGGTATTCCCTCAATAATCGCAGGCTTTCGTGCTTCAGTTCATGGGTGATTGGAGTAGACATGGTAGGATTCAGGCGGTAGAGCACGGTCTGAGAAAGCGACTCTAAACTTAGTGTGTATTTCCTTCACAAGTCGCTGCTGTGATTTTAGGCACAGGAGTTAGTTTTTCCAAGTTGTATTGCACCCATAAGACAACTGCACTAAAGCCAAACAAGATTGAGGCTTTTCCAAGAAGTCTTCAATCTTGTATTCGGTAATATGCTGTTGTAAGACAATATTATCAGTTCCTTAAGAATTATCAAATCAGAAATTTCCCGGAGAGGAGGAGTTCAGAGTATCCGTAGTTTTACTGAGACCTGCTCATTCCTCTACTTCAATTATGAGTAATTTCTCTTGTTTGGGGAATATCTTTCTTAAGATAGAGGCGGCGTAAGCTTTATAGGCTTTTCTAACGTCAGCGCAAGACGCATGACGTTGAGCTAGCTGGCACGTAAGTAATTTTACCTATGCCTAAAGCTAAAGGGGCATATGCCCCTTTAATAAGCTTTACAGGCTTTGCTTGCCGATTAGCCGAATCGAACGAACAACACTAAAGCTATTCGGTTTCAATGCGAGCGTAAAAGATGCCACGAATCTTTACCTCTTCTGGATCATCAGCACCCAAATCAGTATCAGAGGGTTGCTCGCTTTCAAATGTCCCAGCAACTTCACCCGTGTAGCTATCTACCTTAGCAACTTGGAGAGAAATACGACCGGTGCGAGTTTCCACACGCTTGACATTAGCACGAAGAATGTCTTCCTTATCAGCTTGGGAGGGGATAGCAACGGCATTGTCATATCCAGCCGCAACACCTCGACCTTTTGGATCTAGGAAAACAGCTCCTCGGTAGGAAGGAACTTTGAACTCACCTTCAAAGTCAGTAGACGTGCTGATGCTATCAATCCCTGGTTGGGACTTGGCAACCAAATTTTTGACAGTGAAAAGGAAAGGTACTTGTTCGCCTCCAGGTAACAGAACAGTGATGGCTTGAAAGTCAATACCATCCTCTTCAATAAACGTTAGGCTTCCGTCATTATCAACTTTTAATGGTCCTCGAATTTGATCCAGGGATGATGTGAGTCGTGTTAATAACTTACCTGGAACATACTCTGCTTCTTGCCGCTTATTGGCCGGTTCTTCCTTGACAAAAAATGTCGTTGGTTGTATGCAAAGGTCTTTAAGTACGTAGGACTGGTTTTGATCGATGGGAATATAACCGCGAGTAGTTTCTGCCAATTGTGGGCAATTATTGGCTAAACCTGTCCCTCTGATTTGGTCATAGCTGAGTGGAACATCAGTTGCATTCGCTGGACCTTCACTACAAGCCGTTAACACCCCCAGGCACAAAGCCAGGAAGGCAACAATGATAGCGCGATACCTCATGGTCAACCTCAATCGTCAATATCTAAGAAAGAAAATTTTCTCTTATGGTGATGGGTGAATCGGACTCCAATAAATAGGAGTGCAACAGCTACTGTCCTCAAGACATCGACAAGAGATGCCCACAATTCACTATCTACCCATGTTATAGTTTTGGGCACACGAAACTCTTCGGTGTATGCTCCACTTGCGGAACCGCTGCCAAGCTGAATACGGTTCTGATGATGGCACCGAATATGTGAGCCTCAGCTCTTGTTTAAGAGCATTGTACACTCCGAAGGGTCGCCTTTAATCGGAAGTGACATCCTCCCCAAACTCCACTTACTCTACACATGGGACTTCCCGATCTTGCGACCCTAGCATTCCTCGTTACTTCATGAACAGGTTTTTCTTCTACGGATGCTGTCTAAGCCGCCCGAACTTCGCCTAGCTGACGCACAAAAGTGTTGCTACCGCTCTCATTTCATAGACGTAAGAGGGTTATGTCCGGGGACTTCCTGCGAGGATTGTTAAGTTCTCTCATTGCATCCAGTCAACATTTAAGTCAATCTATTTATTCAAAAAGATGGAATCAACTGTGAATAAAGATTCAGATTCAAGGCAGTTAGAGGTGGAACTGCAAACCATTACAGCCGAGATTCTCACTCTGGCCACTAACTATCAGGGGAATTGTTTGGCGCTGTTAACCTTGCTGCGGATATTAGAGCAGGTTCATCGCGAGATTCGAGAAAACTGGTTTCAAGCCTCGTTGCCGGATAATCGGCAGGCGCTTTATGCTCTCTTGAAAGATATTGAAGAAATGGGAGGCTGGCCTTATATAGATCGCCTGAGGCTGCGATCGCTCCTCTCGAATGTTCCACCGCTTACCGACCCAACTGACAAGGAGAAAAGTGAAGATTAAAGGCTAAAGCCTGTTCAGCGTAACCGTTTTTATTGACTTGGGTGCTAGCCCAGCAAGGCTCTATTGGTAAAGCTAAACCTCCAGACTTCAAAAGCAAGACACAGAGCACCACAAGTGCTAAGATCCAGCAGTCAGTTTTGGAATTTATTGAAAATCAATACCCTTTGCTTATGGCAAGCGCCGTGGAATCAATTAAGTTTGGAACAGACGGCTGGCGAGGCATAATTGCCGCCGATTTCACTTTTGAGCGCTTGGCTTTAGTCGCACCTGTAGCGGCAAAAGTCTTGGCAGATGTTTTTGGCGAAACGACAGGAAGCCGCACAATTATTGTGGGTTATGATCGCCGCTTTATGGCGGAAGCGTTTGCCAAAAAGACAGCCGAAGTCGTTCAAGCGGCTGGATTTGACGTGCTGCTCTCACAGAGCTACGCTCCAACTCCGGCATTTAGCTGGGCAGCAAAGCAACAGAACGCACTGGGAGCTTTAGTGCTTACAGCAAGTCATAATCCTGCGAGTTATCTGGGATTAAAAGTAAAAGGTGCATTTGGAGGCTCGGTTTCCCCAGAAGTTACCCAAAAGATTGAAGCAGGCTTATCGGAGGCAGCCGTAACCTCCCAAGCCCCTGGCCGGATTGAAACTTTTAATCCGTGGACGAGCTACTGTGAGGGACTGCGCTCAAAAGTTGATATTGCCAAAATTCAGTCACTGATTGGACAAGGAAAATTAACCGTCTTTGCCGATGTAATGCACGGAGCAGCGGCGGGAGGCTTGAGCCAAATCTTAGGGGTGTCGATTCAGGAAATTAATAGCTCAAGCGACCCGTTATTCGGTGGAGGTGCCCCAGAACCCTTACCTCGCTACCTTTCTCAGATGTTCCGAGTGATGCGGACACATCGACGTTCTGAAGGATCAAATCTACGAATGGGTTTGGTGTTTGATGGTGATAGCGATCGCATTGCTGCTGTTGATGGGGACGGTAACTTCCTGAGTTCCCAAATTCTCATTCCCATCCTGATTGAACATTTAGCAGAGCGACGTCACTTCACGGGAGAAGTAGTCAAAACGCTGAGTGGCTCCGATTTAATTCCCCGTGTTGCCGCGCTGTATGAGCTGCCTGTGTATGAAACACCCATTGGCTACAAATACATCGCCGATCGCATGTTATCGACTCCAGCCTTGTTAGGTGGTGAGGAATCGGGAGGAATTGGTTATGGGAACCATATTCCAGAGCGAGACGCCTTGTTGTCAGCACTGTATCTCCTAGAAGCGATCGCTGAGTCAGGGATGGATTTATCTGACCTTTACAAGCGTCTACAAGAACGCACGGGTTATACCTCTTTCTATGACCGCATTGATTTGCATCTGTCTGGCATGGAAGTGCGATCGCGTCTGCTAGAACAACTACAAAATCAGCCCTTGACAGAAATTGCTGGTCAAAAAGTCGTGGATTGTCAGACGACAGATGGGTATAAGTTTCGTTTAGCCAATGACAGTTGGTTGCTGATTCGATTCAGTGGCACCGAACCCGTTTTGAGGTTGTACAGCGAAGCCCCCACACTAGCGCAGGTGCATCATAATCTGAATTGGGCTAAAGATTGGGCGAATCAGGTTGAAGGTTAAAAGTTTAAAGTTTGAAGGTTGAAGGTTTAAAAGTTTGAAGGTTGAAGGTTAGGTAGACTGGTTTAAACGTTCAACTCTAAAAACTACCCACTTTCACTCCTTCTTTGGACTTGAGACTAAAACATGACATTGCTTGTTGTCGCGACAGGAAATCCCGGTAAGCTGCGGGAGATGCAGGCGTATCTAGCTGATTTAGGGTGGGAATTGCAGTTAAAGCCACCTGAATTGGAGATAGAGGAAACCGGAGATACGTTTGCCGCCAATGCTCGCCTTAAGGCATCTGCCGTCGCTAAGGCAACTGGAGAGTGGGCCATCGCTGATGATTCTGGCTTAGAAGTCGATGCCCTTAATGGTGCTCCGGGCATCTATTCAGCGCGTTACGGGAAAACAGACGCCGAGCGGATTGAACGGCTGCTAAAAGAACTTGGCGATGAATCTAATCGGGGAGCGCAGTTTGTTTGTGTAGTGGCGATCGCTCATCCGGATGGAGCGATCGCGCTTCAAGTACAAGGCATCTGCCGAGGGGAAATTTTGCATACTCCTCGTGGAACAGGCGGCTTCGGCTACGATCCAATTTTCTACGTACCGGAGCAGGGATTGACGTTTGCCGAAATGCCGCCAGAAATGAAGCGACGCTACAGTCATCGCGGCAAAGCGTTTGA
>JBFLZA010000348.1:0-9478 GCA_040756535.1 Cyanobacteriota bacterium | reverse complement strand
CTGTTTTTTTATCAGTCTACCGAGTCTTAGCTTTGTTTGGGTCTAATCTGAAAATAGGAGTCTCCGAGTCAGGAATCAGGAATCAGGAGTCAGGAGTCAGGAGTCAGGAGTCAGGAGTCAGGAGTCAGGAGTCAGGAGTCAGGAGAAGTGATCTTCATTACTTCGTTGTGAGCGATAGCTCATGGTGCCTAACTCGCTAACTTTCAACCTTTAAACTTTCAACTCTTAGGGAGATTGAGTGGGTTTCAGAACTGGAGTGGAAGTGGGAGAAGGGGTTGGAGTTGCACATGCGCTCTGTTGAGCGGCTGTCGGGGTAAAGTTTGGGTTAATGTTCGGTAGAATATCTGCTTGTTGAATCCAACCTTCCTCTCCAGGCTCTACCTGTCGATAAGTGACTGAAGGCGCATTCAAGTTTCCTCCTCCAGGGGATGTTCTCACTTCGCCTTGAGGACGTTCAAGTTCCGTTTGAGCAGGCGGTGAAGGTTGAATTTCTGCCTCACCCGTACCAAGAGTACAAACCTTCAACTGTAGCCAATTATTGGGCGACTCGTTGGATACTTTGTTGATGACTTGTAGAACACTACCACTAGGAACGACGCCCACTACAGCTTTGTCTTGGGGAGGCAAGCCGCGTCGTAGCAAAATTGGTAGATTCGTCTCTTGAGAGGTTGTTGGAGTTGAACGGATGACTTGAATCACTGATTTTGGCTGCAAGGAAGGTATTCCTGGAGGAGATAGGCTTGGCTCTGGACTAGCGACTTGAGATGCCTTAGTGGGTTGATCAGAGGTGCTGGAATCGGGATTTAAGCCAATCAGTGGATCGACCCAGCCATTTACACCTGGGAGTAAAAAGTAAGCCATAACCCCACCTAACCCCAGTAGGAAAACAATACCAAGCAACAGTCCCCAGGGACGCTGTTTTGCAACAGGATAGGATAGCTGTTGCGTTTTCATTTGGGACGGAGCAGCACTAGTATTGAGGGTTGATTCTGCGACTGATGAGGAGGCGGGAACTGAGGGTATCTGTGATACTGACAGTTGGGGTGGTACCTTATCCTTAGAGGTTGTCACTTTGCAGTAGACTAGAGCGATCGTGGCATTGTCGTGCCCATTTTGGGTATTGGCAATTTGAATCAGTCGGGTTACTGCTGTTGGCAAATCAATTTGACCATTGAGGATGGGCAAAATTTCTGTTTGCCAATATTGATCCACCCGGTCATTGTCACTAAGTCCATCCGAGCAAAGTAGAAAAACGCAATCCTCATCCAAGACAAAGCGCTGTACCGTTGGATGCAGGTTGGTTGAAGATGCCATCCCTAAGGCTTGAACCAGAGATCCAGAGGTGGGTTGTTGTACGGCATTGCGGTAAAGAGCATAACCGAGACGCACCTCTCGGGAGGCCAAATCGTCATCCAGTGTCACTTGATGGCAGTTATGGCGAGTCACCCTATAGACGCGGCTATCTCCTACATGGGTGATGTAGATTTCATGAGCAGCGGTTCGAGCCATGACGAGTGTTGTACCCATCCGTTGCCTCTCGGCTCGATTTTCTCTATCGTTTTGCTGGCTGATTAGGTCATTGGCAACACAAGTAGCTTGTTCTAATTCCAGCGTTAAAGTAGTCGGATTCCAATGCTCTGGGTCGTTGGGGAGTTTTTCAACTTGTTCTCGGAGTGTGTCAATCGCTAAATGGGAGGCAACTTCGCCGCCCTCATGGCCTCCGATCCCATCACACACGATAGCCAATGCGCTAGCACCCACTGGGGGACTGAGCAACTTTCCAATGGGCGGATAGCAGGCGTCTTCGTTATGGGGACGGCTTGGCCCAGAATCACTGCGGGTGAAAATTTGATAGGTGCGATTTTGCGATCGCCCGCACTCTTGAAGTGCCCCATCCAAAAGTGCTACAAGCTGTTCTGATGCCCGAATCTGTCCTTCGCTCAACTGAGTACAGAGTTGTTGCAAAAATCCTGCAATAGTTGGTGATGCGCCGGAGAGCAGTTGAGACCACAGTTGACCTAACTGTTGCAGGGTTGGTGTTCTCTTAGAGTCGAGCTGCAATTCCAACAGCCGGACAATCGAACCTTCTACTCGCAGCAAGGTGGAGGACAGCAAGCTGGAAGCAACGCCTTCACTGCTAAATGGTTGCCACAGTGTTGCTATTTGCCACAGCCAATGCAGCTGGCGCACAGCAGAAGCATCTTTCCAGACACTCATCAGTTCGGGTAGCAGTTGTCCTTCAACGGGACGTTCTTCTTTTGTGCCTTGAGACTCCCGCCCAGCGGAACTGTTACCGTTCCCTGGAAAGTAGGCAAGACCGCTATTGGTGTAAATCGGTGCATCCTCTAGGAGCCAGGTTTCGGAGTAATTGCGCCCCTTCAATAGTGTCAGCCGCCCGTACAGTTGGGGAAGGTGCAACCCATAGGGAGTCAGCCTTAAATACGGTGCGAGGTTTGATGGAATATCTACAGGGGTTTCCGGTGGTATTCCTGGTGTTGTATCTAAAAGAATGCGCGGCTTTACGAGTACGTAACGCTCTGCGACTACATCTCCTTGTTTAACAGCCTCTATCCCCTGCCCAATCGCCCATAGGTAGCGTTTTAAAAGCGGCGTGCGACATTGCTGGCAGAACTTGTTGCTCTGGGGATTAGGAGCCTGACAGCGAGGGTTAGAGCAGTATATCGTTGCCGCCGGATTTTCCATGAAAATTCTTCGCTACGTTCAGCCGTTGATAATTTGGCTACAAGTTACACTTCTTTTGAGCAGAGAATTGAATCTACGTCTAGAAGTGCCTTGTGTTTTGATTACCGATTGTAGCGTCTGAATCAAGCCTAAGTTGATACGCTGGTAATCAATCTCCTTCGAGAGGAATAAAATCGTGTGAAGATTGCTAATGATCATCCCAACTACCTATTTGCTTCATTAGACCCGGCCAAATCAGTAAAAAGTATATCCACCAACATAAAATCGGCAGGGAAACGAGTCCTGTTACCCAGACAGTTTTTCCCAGTACCCAGCTACCCGTGATGATAATTATTCCTGTCAGCAAAATTGACCAAGGCTGACACCACCAGGGTTTGTAACTCCAAGGACTTAAAGGCTTCTGTGCAGACAAGATTCAGACTCGCCCTTTGTTGTTAAGGTCTTACTGCTGCTAATTCTAACAACTATGGGGGGTGAACGTGAAAGCTAGAGGAAGTTCAGTGTTTACGCAGTGTTAGGAACTATCACCTAACCTAAGTAAGAGATTGGATACAGACTCACCCTCCAGAGGTCGTATTTTATTTGGCAAGTTACTTCGTTAATTTTCCGTTTCGTTTCCGTTTATCAGTCTGTACTCTCCCATCACTCATTCGTTATGCCTAAACTTGATTCTGATACTTCTTCTGATGAGCAACTATTCACCGACTTTAGCTCACCTGCCGCTGTTGAAGTTCAGCAGCTAATTTCTAAGCTCCAGCATTCTCATGAGCTGTGGTACAAGATGATTAACTTGGAATCTTGGGCCCTTGCTTCAACGATGGATGATTTTCTCCCTGGTTTTTGGAGTCGCTTTTTAGAAAATCGCCGCATAGCTCTTAAGCAGTTTCTCAAACAAAAGCGTATGAATAGTCCCCAAAATAGGGAGACGGCATCATCTTCCTCTCCTAATCCTGATCACAATCCCGGACTCTAGGGCATATTGGCGAAAATTTGTGACTCCCTCGGTAGCCCAACATTCTTTTGCCTTTTCCCTTTGGGCTTAGAGTGTGTATTTATCTCTCATGCCATCGGATTGGGAGGAAAATCTTGGGCGCAATCATACTAAGGACTGCTGTTTTAACTCCAACCACAGAAAGAGGCGATCGCTCTCTTTTTTTTTTAGTATCAACCTAGAAATATAAAGCGTTAAAAGGTTAGGGGTTTTAATGAATAAGCAAGAAAAACTCAATAAAAATACTGCTGTCGATTCTGGCGATCAACCTACTCAAGATATAGGTCTTTCTAAGGATAAGCCAGAAACACCTAATAATCATGATGCTGTCAATCCAGGCGATAAGATAAAATCAGGCCCTCAAACCATTGAAGAAAAAGCGCAGCAAGTTGCTGTTGATGCCCCTGACATCACAGGCGATCACATCAAAGTTCCCACCTACTTCGTGGTTGACGAATCCAATGGTGAGGAAAAAGCACTGCATCATGTTAAGGATGCCGAAGAAATTTCTGATGTGATTCGCCAAGCACGCACGGATGAAGAAGGGAATCGCAATTGGTCGTAGTGTGTCTACTCCCCAGCAGGCGGCGCTACTTGCGGTAATCCCATACTGTAGTTGAGTACGCGGCTTTCCAGGTTGTAGCTAATTTCACCGCTCTGCAAAAGCGATCGCATAAAATGCTCTAGGTCAGAACCAATGCGGCGCAGGTTATATTCCGTTAAATCTGCTCCGCCATAGGACTCTACTAGTTCATCAAACTTGCGATACACCTTTTGCAGGGCATCTTCATTCCAATTAAATTCATTATCAGGGTCAACATCCATGGTTAAAACATTTTGGCTCTCGACCAATTCGTTATTCTCTACTTCAGCGGTATAAATCCGAATGTGACGAGTTGTAGACTTTAATAGCATGATCGCTCTCCTAGAGGCTCTAAATATTTTTCAACTAATTGTAAACTTTATAAACAATTCTACGATAGGTGAAAGCTAATCCGTAAACAGAGTTAGTGAGAACTCATAGGCTTCCTTGTGTATCACAAAACTCCGCTCTTGTTGCCCCCGTCTTTTTAAGCAGGGGAGGAATGGGCAAGCGGGGTTGTTCGTAGAGACGCCCTGGCAGGGAGTCCGTACATAGGCAAGGGCGGCATATCGTCAATCATGTAGTTCCGCCGGAACGTCTGTACTCGTGATCAAGCCAGAGAGTTCATTGCAATGAACCATGAACCCTGTAGCTTGCTTCCCCGAAAGGTTACCATGAACGTGTTAGCGCAGCGGGACGCAGTCCAATCCCCCGTACTTCGTCTTATGATTTCCTGTTCGACGCTCAATTAGAAATAGGAAATTTTGCAATTTTCTCCCGCACGAACACTGAGGTATAAATAATAATCTCACAACCCGCTCTCATCAATTCACTGATAGCCCTCCCTATTTAAGAGACAAGGTCTATATAAGGTACAATACGTCGGTTAAGGCTGATACTTTAAATAAAATCAGGTATTGCAACCAAGTCTACAGTTCAAGAAAAATGCCCCACCCAATGGATGACATTGCTAGACAAGCTCGCCAGGGCAGTGTTGCGGCGATCATTCACACGCTAAATGAAAAGCTGGCAGATATCGGTGTCAGAACCCGTGCTGTTTTTGTTGACGGGGTCTTGCAACTTTTGTGCGAGGCGGCAATGCCTGAGCAACTTGAGCGGTCTGTATTGGTGGTGAAAATTCGGCGAATTCTCGAAGAAATTGCACCGCGTAATATTCGCCGGGTTAATATCAACAGCCGAATCGTGCGAGAGCAGCAACTGCTTTGGTTGGAAGAAATTAGCCGCGACCCGGAAAATCAGTTGCTTTGGTCGGAAGAAATTACTCTTACCAAACCGAATCTCTTTAAGCAACGCCGAGAGAATCGCAAGCATTACAAAGATAGCTGGAAAAAGAAGCTTCCTTTGCCAAAGACTTCCTCCCGTTATCTCAAGGAAAAAAATCCTTACTGGCGAGGTATTATTAGCGGCGCTGGTTTAAGCCTGCTTCTGGTGCTAGTCGGTTGGTTCCTTTATGAAGGGTTGGCTCTGAAACAAAATGCCAGGATTTCAACTCCATCATCCAACCGTACTACAAACACCTCAATGAAATCAGCTGCTTCACCCACTCCGGTTTCATCTCCCACTCCCGATCCATTTGCACAGGCAGTGCGATTAGCTGAGCAAGCCTCGGCGGCGGGTAAAACGGTTAAAACATCCGCTCAGTGGTTAGATGTGGCAGCCAAGTGGGAACGGGCTTCTGATTTGATGAAAGCCATAAAACCTGATGATCGCCGCTACAAAACCGCTCAAGACCGTATGAAGCTTTATCGCAAAAATAGCGAAGCAGCGCAAAAACAAGCAGCCAAAAGCCGCTCTTAAGGGCGTGGATACAAAAGAAACACCAAAAAAATTCGCGCTTGTTGGTAAAAACTCTATCAAACTGGGAACACTAAGGTTGATCGGAGTGCTGGTTTAACCAATGGCAGCAAAGATTCCCTGTTCACATCCTATGGGGTGGGGGAGGGATTGCCGCAAAGCGGACAAGGGGACAAGGTTAAAGAGCAAAGATTAAAAAGTGGGTGTTGGAATTTCTTTTCACACACTCCTTTCCCTTCATCCTTTCCCCTCTACCCCAGGAAGTTCAATAAGTAATCTGGTCAATTTAAGCTGTGAAGAAGATTTGTATCTTTACACTACAGTCGATTGAGAGCTTGACGGTGCCCATTAGCGAATTGCCTAATCTTAGGCTGTGCTGCTCATTATAGCCCTGCTCTTGCGAGAGGGAGTGACGTTAAGCGGAGATAAGAATGTGTGAGTCGGCTTTGCCAGAACAAGCGATCGCTATACGGATTTTTGTGTAGTAAAGCCTTGTATTCGCCTGCCTGATCACAAATAGTGTTCTGAATACTCCGTCACAACAGCGACGCTAATATGAGTTGGGCAGCAATGAGCATGGATACAAAAAGCCTGATATCCTCACTCTCAGCTCAGTTTTTAGAGCTACTTTACTCCCGTCGCCCCCATGATCCACTCTTCAACTTCATGCCTGTCCGTCCCCGTTGAACCAGTTTTCACGCAGGAGCAAAAGGGTTTACGAATGCAGTACACAACCCAATCCGCTCAGATCGGGCAACAAATTACCCAAATCATTCTAACTAACCCAGAGCCGCAAACTTTATTGGCAAAAGTAGCTCAGGCTTTAGGAGCAGTGTTTCAAGTGGAAGCCTGCTTTATTGTGGCTTTAGCTAAGCAGGGTAATCAATCAAGCGTTAATTCAGTCGCGATCGCTCAAACTGCTTTATGGCGTGCTGATGACTTCCCGGATCTACCCTTGAGTGTTCAAGCACAACTTTTGGAACATCCCATGTTCAACGCTGACTGGAGAGATTCTCTGCCCTTGGCGATTCGAGATCTACAGGTATGGGATGATCAGTCTACCGTAGGTAGTTTTCCTGACGTTTTACCGATGAAGGCGTTGCTAAAAAACCACACTTGGTTTCAGTCTTCAGTAAACGGGATAATTGTGTTGGGACGATCGCAACCTCACGATTGGACAAAGTCAGAGCAAGAACTGTTAGCGATCGCGTCGGACTCGGTTGCTGTTGCAATTTCTCAAGTCCAACTCACTCGACAGGTGCATAGCTTGGCTTGCTGCCAGTCTCTACACCACCAGTTGAGTCTCGCTATGCGTGGTGCCCTCGATCTGGATGAAATTCTTCAGTTGGCGATCACCTCTACCGCTCAAGCGCTCCAAGTTAGTCGCAGTTTGCTTTTATTGTTAACTTCCCCCGAACCTGTATCAAACAACTCACTTTCGGAGCATCTTCCCAAAATTGAGGTAAAAGTAGCAGGTGAATGGAGCGAGGAACTAACTTCCCCTTCTAAAGAATTTCCCCGCTTATTAAACCAATCCTTCTGGCTATCAGAATCTTACTTGTGCCAACAGGCGTTCCGTGATGCCCCTGCACCACTACTCATTTGGGAGCGAGATGTTGCCTTTAAGATTGACTTCCAAGCAGAAACACCTTCTATCTTTGAGCGGGACATGATGCCCGCTTTGTTAATTGTGCCCTTGCTCGGTACACAAAGCCCTGAATCGGAAGTCAATGTGTTGGGGTTCCTTGTGTTGCAACACAGTCAACCTCGCTTCTGGTACGCCGATGAATTAGAGTTGGTGGAAGGAGTCAGTGCCCAAATCAGCACCGCCATTATTCAGAATCAAACCCTACAGCAAGTGCGATCGCTTGTTGCCGATCGCACCGCCCAGTTGCAGCATAGTTTGGAAGTTCAAGCCCAGTTATACGAAAAAACACGCCAGCAAATTGACCAGCTCCAACAATTAAATCAGCTCAAAGAAGAATTTATGAGTACCATGAGTCATGAGCTGCGAACCCCTTTAACCACAATGAGTTTGGCGATTCGGATGTTGCGTCAACCCAAACTTCCTGCCGAGCGTCAAGACAAATACCTGAAAATTCTTGAACAGGAGTGTAATAAAGAAATTGAACTTATTAACGACTTACTCAGTTTACAGCGCCTTGAAGCCGATCAAGCGTCTATCCAACCGCAACGAATCGACCTAATGTCGTTAATTGATCAATTAGTTGGGTCTTTTGAGCAGAAATGGGCAGATAAACGGTTAACCTTAACGGTAGAAAGCTCTGTCCGCTCAAGTCGGGTAAGTTTTAGCGATCGCGATCGTTCCCTAGGAGTACCAGTCATCAAAGACAGCACACCCGCAGCTTTAGAGGAGCAAGCCCAATCCCTAATGTTCAACACCGATCCGGATAGCCTGCACCGCATTCTGCTAGAACTTTTAACGAATGCAGGCAAGTATTCTGATCCAGACACGACCGTTTGCCTACAAATCACTCACCAAATTCAGCCTTTAGTCAATCAAGTTGTTCTAACTTTAAGTAACATCGGTTCAGGAATCTCACCTGACGACTTAGCCCATATTTTTGATAAATTCCGTCGGGGTCAAGGAGTTACCCAACAAGCCGTTCAAGGGACTGGTTTAGGTTTGGCTTTGGTCAAGTGCTTAGTACAGCATCTCAATGGTACGATTGAGGTCTCGAGTTGTCCTTTGGACAACTCTCCAAGGTCTATTACCTCTTTTACCGTTACCCTGCCTCAGATGCAGCAGGCTTCAAGTGTAACCCAGTAGTTGATAAGTTTAAACAAAGGAGCCAGTCACTGCTAACTTTTTTAAAGTACCAATCGCTAAAAGACCAAACCAACGGCTCGTTAGCCGACTACTCGCTGACATACTGGCGGACACTGATTGAACATTTCCCACAGTATGCTTACCCCTGCTGCACCTAAGCCACTCCGTTGGCAACGACCTAGATACTCACCACTGGCACGCCAAATCGACATTTTTGTTTCGGCGGCGCAATTTATGTTCTATTTGTGGTGGGACAAAACCATTGCTAACAAGTCGCCTCATCACAGAAATCGTCGTGCACAGTGGTTAGTCGGAACTCTGCTCGATTTAGGCCCAACATTTATCAAAATTGGACAATCTCTCTCTACCCGCGCCGATCTTCTCCCCAAAGAGTACGTGAAAGCGTTGGGGCAATTACAGGATAAAGTCCCTCCCTTTAGTTCTGATGAAGCGATCGCGCTGATAGAATCTGAACTCGGTAACTCGATTCATACCTTATATCGAGACTTCGATCCTTATCCTCTCGCCTCTGCTAGCTTAGGGCAAGTTCACAAAGCGCGGCTGCATACAGGGGAAGATGTCGTTGTCAAAGTGC
>JBFLZA010000347.1:0-9501 GCA_040756535.1 Cyanobacteriota bacterium | reverse complement strand
GGGATATCGAAGGCAATCTCCTGGGTGAACCCTTGCTGGGGCATGAGGGTTGGGTCGATTCAGTTGCCTTTAGCCCGGATGGACAAATGATCGCCAGTGGCGGTTATGACCACACGGTGCGGTTATGGGATATCGAAGGTAATGCCATCGGCGCGCCCTTGCGGGGTCATGAGAACTCTGTTAAGTCAGTCACTTTTAGCCCAGATGGACAAATGATCGCCAGTGGGAGTGTTGATGGCACGGTGCGGTTGTGGGATCTCAAAGGCAATCCCCTCGGTGAACCCTTGCGGGGGCATGAGGATTCTGTTAATTCAGTCGCCTTTAGTCCAGATGGGCAAATGCTCGTCAGTGGCTATGGTGGTGTTGTCGGCACAGTGCGGTTATGGGATATCAAAGGAAATCCCATCGGCGCACCGTTCCGAGGGCATGAGCGCTATGTAAATTCAGTCGCTTTTAGCCCGGATGGGCAAATCATTGCTAGTGCCAGTGAGGATAGAACAGTGCGGTTATGGGATATTAAAGGAAATCCCATCGGCACACCGTTCCGGGGGCATGAAGGTTCTGTCAATTCAGTCGCCTTTAGCCCGGATGGGCAAATCATTGTCACTGGCGGTTCCGACAATACGATCCGGTTGTGGCGAGGCAGTTGGCGGGCGTGGCTGGAAGTCTGCTGTAACCGATTACGTTACCATCCCGTCTTCAAAAATCCTCAGACTGATGTGGAGAAGCAAGCCTGTGAAACCTGTCAAAAGTATGTCTGGAGTCAAGAAGAGAGTGAACCGTAGGGGTAGATGGTTAAGGTGAAATGGTGATCGCGCTTGGATGAGGTGAGAGTGCGATCACGTTTTCAGAGGATGATGGGATGCGATCGCCTATTCATAGCCTGTCAACTTCTCCAGGAAAGTTTTCCACGTCTCAATCGGAGAAGTGTAGTTGCTCAATGCGATCGCCTTCAACCGATTTTAGACACACGGATTGTTACTACTATACGGCGACAAACTCCGGTGGATTCCTGACAGTGATAAGGCAAACTGGGGAGTTGCGATCGGCAGCAACACATTCCTAATAGGTAAGACTATAGTTAATCTTAAAATTACAAAGTAAAATTTTACTTAATGAATCAAAGTCTTCTAAAAACAACTGAGATATAGATATATTAGCTTGATGACAAATAGGAATAACTAAGCTTATCAGATGAAAAGGCTTATCATAATGTTGTCCTAACGCTATCTTCAATTGCTCCATGAGCTTGCCCAATTTAATAAACTGAGTCAAATCTTGATTAACAGCTTGTTCAAAACAGAACAAAATAAGCTGTAACTTCCTAGTCAAATTCTCAAGAGTAGGCTGATACCCCAATTGAGGAGCAACTGCAATCAAATTTCCTATATTCCTTATCGTGTACTGATTCCCTTCGAGGTCATCAGTTTTGAAGTCTTGCTTCTCATCTGGTTGGCTTCCAAGCCAACCCTTACACCGAGAACAAAATCCTAATTGTAAGGAATTAGCAATTACAGGTAAACGAGAACTACAGTGGGGACATTCATCAACTAATCGGCAGTTGTGATGCAGACAAACATCAACCTCTTTAAATGACCACAATAAAGGTTCATAAATTACTTCTCTCTCTTGCCGCCATTGCTCATTACACTGAGGACACCAAGCTCGATATTGACGAAATAATCCTTGCTCATTAATTACTCCTTTCCAAGTTAAAAGGCTTAAGAAGCTTAAATCTTTACGTTGAGTTAGTTCTTTTAAGGCTTGGACAAGAAATTGCGTCTTTTCCCTCATTCCATTTATGGCTGGCTTGGCATCACTGTTACTGAAAAGAGTACTGACATTCTTCTTCGTTAGAGCCAAGTCATAATCTTGCCTCATCATTTGTGGAGCGATTTCTCCCATAACTAACTTCTGGGAGGTAACGCAATGCTCTTGAGCTAACCGACAAAGATAACTGCTTAAGCTTTCTGTATAAGGGGTTCCAATTCCAATAGGTTCTAAGTGATAAAGACGGCTACGCAGTGGAATAGCGGGTTTTTGCAAATCCCACATCTCCACCGAAGTGCATTCATCAACGCTCATAATGATTCACTTCCTACTGGATCTCGTGTGGGATTACGATGACCCACTCGTCCTTGGCTCGAACCCTTTGACTTTCTAGCGTTGTTCTCTTGCTTATCGTCTTTACCTGAGTTAGTCTGAGCTTCCTGGGATTTTTGTTTCTCCCCGTTCAGAAGTTCGCGCAATTGGCGTTGGCCATCTTGACTATCGGTTAGCTTCTCTTCACCCTCGATCGCATCTTTGGCCATTTCTATGCACTCAGAGATTAACTTCGCTGTTTGTTCGAGATGACTAAGGCTGAGAGTCGTTGCGTTTTCTTCAAGAGCAAGGTCAAGGGCTTGTAGCAGCCAGTTTTTGAGTGTACCAATACAGCCTATGCTACGTTCGTAGCAATACTCCCAGTATTTTTTCACTAAACGGGGTGTTTCTGGCAGTGGCATCCGATACAGGAAATGTTTTAGAACACGTTTAAACTCCTCAATGTCCTTATCGTCCTCTAGGCGGTAGCGAGGCAAATGAATAATCCGAGTACGTCGGCTCAATTGAGGACTCAGATCAAGAAAGTCCTTAAGTTGATATGTTCCAAACCCAGTCCAGGGAATTTTGGTAGTATTCACCGCTGACTTAATGCAGTCCATGTGAGCTTCCAAAACCTTTTGGCTAGCCATCTTACCAATATCCTGAAATTCATCTACCGCTAGAGTGTAGGGTCTACGGTGAGACAAAGCTTGCTCCATTGCTAAACGCAAGCTATCTTCAGTTGCCCTTGACTTAACAATAAGTTTCCCCTCGCTATCACGGCGGATACCGTCTTCGCTATAGCTAATTTTCTCCTGAATCAGTGGTTCATCGATAGCAATCAGGGTACGTTTATAGAAGTCTTTCCACCTGAAAGTATCCTTACCTGGTGCGACTGCCTCAACACAGACAATCGGAATCCAACCGGGGTCGAGTTCCATCTGTGGCAAGCTTTCCTCAAGAATATTTTTCTCGACCAAGCGCAGTAATGTGGTTTTTCCTACACCGGATGGCCCCATGACTAGAATAATCGAAGCTCCTGCTGGTTCTCGAATGGCACGCAAAACTTGGTTATACGCTAATTCCAGATTCCGGTGCCTTACGGTTTTACCGGGAGCCTTGAAGTAATCTAAGCGCTTTTGTGCTGATTGAGTGAGTAATTCTGGTGGGAATCCCTGCTTAGTTACCATCACCATTCCTCTAGAGGTTGAAAATTTTCAAAATCATCATCCTCATCATCCAGCGGAATAGACTCTGTGGACAGGGGTAAATTTTCACTTTCATAGCTTTTAGACTCTTCAAGATGGTCTACAGAAGAATCAGTATCTTGTTCCACATAATCACCGTCAATCAGTGCATATACCTGCTTGACTTCTAAATCCCGCTTGCGCTGCTCTAGCACAGCTTTTTTTGCCTCCCGCCAAGGTGGCGATAAAGCAACCTCTTCCTTTTCCACAGAGGCAAAGAACTGAGCAAGTTTCTTACCAGTAATTTCAGTAAATTGCCGATTTTGAATCTGATTAAGCTTTTTCAACTCGGTGGTAGCAATCATCAACTCTCGTACTGAGTGACCTTGGAGTTCTTGGAGGTAACCTGAAGAACATTTCACCCACTCTTTGTTGACGTAGGCATAAGCCACAGTGATATCGAAGGGATCGTATTTCACCTCTACATCTGTGTCCCGAACCTTTATTCCACTGAAGGATTTGTGCCAGTAGTAGAGGTGGTTAATTTTTACCCCTTCCCGCGTGACTTTTCTTTTGCCTCCTCGGTCTATTGGTGATGGCAGCGCTAGTAACCGAAATTCGTCTGGAGAAATGAGCAAATGCTCTCGACTACCTCCTCTGGCTAGGCCAGCATTGAAGGCATCTCTGGGACTGAGCCTTAAGGCAGGATGAGGTGAGGTTTCGTAAACTTCATAAACATATTCACAGAGGTATTCGTATACCTTGCCCAGCGTCCAGATTGCCTGATTTTTCGGATTGACGCCTTTGGTTACCTGCCGAACATTTCGCATAATCTGGGTGTTGCCCTTGAGATTGTGCCAAAACTCCTGGTTGGCAACCCCAAAGAAGCGTTCAATGACTGAACCAAAACGTCCCTTAGCTGATGGTCTTTGTTTCTTAGTGCATCCGTAGTAAGCCAGCAGGGTTTCAAAGTCGCTGCTGTTAAACTCTGCGCCGTTATCCATCACGATGGTTTGGGGAAGGCGACCAAAGCGTTGGACGCAAATTCTCAAAACCATCATGCAGGAGCGGTAGCTGGGTGGATCGAAAGTCAGGTAAGCAGCAAGTATTCGTCTTGAGTAAGCGTCCATCAATAAGCTCAACCAAGGACGCTCTTGATTGCCGTTATCACACAAGAACTCTAAGTTACCTCCGATAGCCGCCATAATTGAGCTGACTAACTCAACATCGGCTTGGGTGTGGTCGATATGGCAGATTTCAAACGGACGTTCACCGTGGGGAGGTGTTTGTTCTCTGTCCAAGCGCCAGTAGAACGGTTCCTCTTGATAAGCGGCTCGATGTCCCTGGCGCTTTAGAGTCTGTTCATAACCAGGACGCTCGTGGACGGCTTGACGAAACAATTCGTAGCTTGGGTGCTTAATTCCCTTTTGGATGCATTCTTCTTTAAAAGACGAGTAAACTCGGCTGATTGACTGCTGCTTGAGGGTTTCATACTTGTCCTTAATAAACGCCTCCATGAGGGTTCGGACTTCCTCACTGATTTTTGGCAAGTAATTTCCCTTCTCTCGATGATTCGGTAAGAGTCCGATGAAGCCTCGCTGGTAAATCTTTTCAGCTTCTCGGTAGCTGGCAATCCAGCGACGTTCGGAGCGATCGGGCGTGGTCGATGAGTTGCCAATGAGGAAAGGTTCAATCGCTTTGTAGCGACAATTGGCTTCTTCCCGGTCTCTCTTACTGGCTTTACGGAGTATTTCCTCAACTTCAGCATTAAGACTTGATTCGGTTTGGGCTAAAAGACCAGCGATTTGTCCTTTCTCAACTAAACCCTCGAACACCTTGTTGGGTAGTTGGATAAACTCGCCATTGTCTTTCAATAGTCCAATGGATGTGTTCCCCGTATTAACAATCTGCCAGTCTTCACCATCCCAGGATATTGATGTCCCGGCACTAACTTTAACGGCACAAACCTGGCTTCCTGGTGCTGGGGGAGCAATCTTGGTCACTTGAGCATAAGTGAAAGCTTCTTCTGGGTCGAGAAAAACTTGCACCTGCTCCGGCTGCCTCAAGGGAACTGCACTGAGGTCAACGTACACTCGATCAGTAGCAATCAGGATATTGAGGTCATCGACCTTAGCTTGCTCAACACGATTGAGTAAATCGGTTAGGACAATTCCTGGCTCGGCTTCTACAACTGAAAGGACGGCACGAGACACCTCCTGATCTACTTGTGGCAACTTGGCTTGAAAGTAATCCTCCAGCCAAACAAAGTTTTTCTGGAATATCCAATCAATTTCAGCAGATGAGCGAAAACAGTAGTACAAACCCAGTGGGTGTGCGTACTCTTCACCTGGAGGGCATTGCCACTTACCATGCTCTGTAAGCTGGTAACGGTTCGGACTCTCCTGTGCTTTTTTGAGTAACTCCTCTTGTGTCTTGCACTCTTCCCAGCCTGCGGTGTTTTTCCGGATGACGAAAAAGTCCGGCGTGTGTAGGTGGCGATTTCGTCGTCCTGACTTACTCAGGTAATTAAGTTCAATGGGAGGAGGCTGGTCGTAGTACTCCAGTACATCTGGGTCATGCTCTAGTTTATAGATATGGGCTAGCTCGTTACGGTGTGACTCAAACTGAATAGTTCTCCTCATCTTGCGGCTGGGATAGCGTCCTGAAACGTTCTTTCTACCTCCGCCAACAAGCCGCGACGGTTCGGATGAGCGAATTACTTCTATCGTCTTTCTCGCTGATTCCGTCATGTTAAGGCGGCGACACCAGTTTTTGAACTCATCTTCAATGAGCATCCACCAGTCTCCTCTTACTCCTGAGCTAACGGTTTGTTCCTCACTCAACTTAGTTTGAAACTGATAGGATTCTATTAGTGCTACAAAGGTGGTCAATTAATAGGTTGAGTGATTCCTCGAATATAGGCAAAAACTTCCATAACTTAAAATAAGTTTCCTTTACTTAAAAGGCTTTTTATTGAGAAATATTAAATTATCTTTACGAATGAAGATAGCTATGCTCAGTTAAAGATTAGCAAGGCAGCGCCTAAGTCGCTCATCGGCGTGAGGTGAGTCTTGGCTAATTACCTATGGGTTTTTGTCGGAAATCCGATTGCTACTTTTGGTCAACTTATGCCTAGTATCCCTACTTTTGGTCAACTTATGCTTGTTAGACGGCGATCAGGATACGATCTCCTGAACGAGAGAATGCCTATTACAGCGGCGCTTGTGGTCAACTTATGGTTGCAATCTTGGACAATTTATGGTTGTAGTGACACCAGTGTTCTCTCCCAACGACAATCAGTTGAGTAACCTGGAAGAAGCAGAAATATCTTATTCAGACTAGCTTACAGATTTTACTCCCTCCCCGGTAGAAGATTACCGATCCTTCCTCTCCCCCAGCTACCAAGAGCTTCCGGGAGATCCCCCACCTTTCTCATGGGTATTCTTAGAGCGGGAAAGGAGTAACTCTGCTTTCAAGATGGAGCAGAGTGTTTGCTTTGCATCTACCACTGAATTTAACTGTGGAGGGTATGCTTAAGCTGAAAATTACAATAAAAATAAATTCGATAAAAATCACAAAAATTAGGAGAGGAAAAGAGGCATGGTAAAGATAATTTAAGCTGAAAAAATAACATTGTATGACTTAGAAACTAAATTTAAACTTCGATTAACTACAAATGATCAATTTTTTCAGGAGTGGAAAGGAAACTTACCTGAAATAACTGACTCTGAACAGCAAAAATTAGATCGGGTAAAGGCTAGTTATTTTAACTTAGCCAAACGTCCGATGCTAGAAGAAATGGTGAAAATGGTGGTGCTATCACCCCTATTGGATTTAGCGGGGTTTTATCTGCCACCCTTTTACAGCCAAAGCGAGGAATCGGTAGAGATTGTTGAGGAGGATGATGGAGTTGTTATCCGAGGTAAGATTGATGTTTTAGTGTTGCAGGAGCAGTTTTGGATAATTGTCATTGAATCTAAACGCACAGGGGTGTCTTTAGAGCCAGGAATTCCGCAAGCTTTGGCTTATATGTTGGCAAGTCCTCAACCTAAAAAACCCTTGTTTGGTTTGGTGACGAATGGAAGTAATTTTATTTTTATGAAACTGGTTAAGCAAGATGTGCCGTATTATGCCTTATCGGATGAATTTACGCTAAGACGGGAGAATGATTTATATACAGTTTTGGGAATATTGAAACAACTAGGGCAGTTGTTGATTGAAGGAAATTAATGCATGACATGGTGGTAATGAATGGGGAAGATAAGTATCGCATCCTGATTACTTCACTAAGTGGCAGCCGCCGATTTTGAATAAGTCCTTAATCGACACTCAGAGGAAATTGTATTCTCTGATACTAAACGACTTCATACTAGCTCACCCTAAAGATAGATCAGGCTGTAAACCATAACTACCTCCCAGATAGACGGAACTTGCCTATCAAGCTTTTTAGGATAATTCCATCAATCAAAAAAATGAAAGGAATAGATTATGGCTGATACGCAAGTTGATAACTTACCTTCAGAAGCACAAAATCTCCCTCAGGGAGCGCAAAATATTTTCCGTGCAGCATTCAAGAGCGCTACACAAGATGGTTTAAGCGAACAGGCGGCTCAAAAAGTGGCTTGGAACAGTGTTAAGCAAGGGTACGCCCAAGGGGACAATGGCGAGTGGTACAAGGTACCCCAAGATTCCAATACTCACAACAAAGCGATCGCAACTGGAGGTAACTAACCGTCTATCAAGATAGGTTTACATCTGTGACATTAGGAGATTTGTGTCTAGCGCAGATCTCCTTCTGTTTTTGAGGAGAAAAGTAGCAAAATCATCCATTTTGCTCAGGGATTGAATTTCTGCTTCACTCTCAACCTTTGAGAAAAGCGATCGCAGTTGTGAAAATTGTGTGAAAAATTTGCGGAATCCTCTTCAGTCTTACTGGATCTAGGTAAAACTCCCTGAAGGTAGGCTGTTATGGGTACAGTTCTAGTTGTAGAGGATGATTACACTCAGCGGAAGATCCTCTATAAACTCCTCAAAAGCCTGGGACTAACTGTGATTTTTGCCAATGATGGCGTTGAAGCTCTCTCCCTAGCGGAAACACATTGTCCCAGTTTAGTCATCCTAGACATTATCATACCTAGGATGAATGGATACGAAGTTTGCCGCCAGCTTAAATCGTGCCAGAAAACTCATAAGCCGGCCGTGCTGATGTATTCCAATAAATCAGAAGAATGTGATTTTTACTGGGGTTGCAAGCAAGGTGCCGATGCTTATGTTTCTAAACTGAGTTCCTTTCAGGAGTTAATCGATACTGTCAAGTATTTGTTACAAAAAAACTAATCGGCTTTTCTCACTCTTCCAGAGCGTTAATAACAAGTACCCGGTAGCGGTTGCTGCGTTTTTACCTCAACCTGTTTGTATCCTGCCGTGTTCAACAATTTTTCTACAACCAATTGTGCACGGTCATTCGCTTGTGCTAGTAAATCTTCTCTACAAGCTGCTGCCTCAATTTTTTTCAGAGTTTCTTGTTGCGCTAGCATCTGCAATTGAGGTGCGACATCCGGGCCCAACCCTAAGAAACCGCGATCGTAATCGTACACACTAGAACGAGCCACATCAATCTTGCTGTCTAGGATACGGGGTGGGGGAAGCTGTAGCTGAATCGTATCGTTAACAACGTTTACATTTTCCGGTTTTAAATCCTGTAAGTCTACCCCAGCTCGTACCTCTCCATAGGCAATGTAAAGCAGGGTGGTTGTGCCCAGAGTATACTCGCCCACTTTTCTGTCTTGGCGGGTAGGGACTACTGCCTCCATATTAAAGACAGCCGTAGTCAGCTCACTAGCCCCCCGAACTTGACTGACAATGAGCGATCGCACATCGACCTCAGGTTTCCCTAGTGAGACATTGAACATATCATGGAGTCCCTCAAAAAAGCGAAACCCCGATCGCAACATCCCAATTCCAAAAAACAATGAAATCATCATAATGCCGCCGCTAGTCATCAGCATCAGGTTTCTGAGCAGTCCACTTGGAATGCTGATAAACTGAAGTTTCTGAAACTGATCGCGCATGGTGTTACTCCTCTAGGAAGGCTGTATGGGCATTCTTGACATCCTCTCCCGTTAAGTCGGAGTACCGACTATAACGGGAGATTCCCAAACCTCACGATTTGAGTTTCTGCTTCTTTCCCCTTCGACTACGCTCAGGGGGATTTCGCAACTGCCCTTTAGAC
>JBFLZA010000346.1:0-9509 GCA_040756535.1 Cyanobacteriota bacterium | reverse complement strand
GGTAGCGTTGTTGGGCATAAGCAGTTCGCTGCTGTCGGTTTTGCTGTGCTGAGTTAAATCTCCAAGAGCGCAGTTGTTGGTCATAAGAGCGACGACGGGTGGGGTCGCTCAAGACTTCGTAAGCAGCAATCAAATGAATGATTTTATTTGGGTCTGCGGTTGCGCTATTGCTATCTGGATGAAAAAGCTTGGCTAAACGCCGATAGGCTTGTTTAATTTCTGCTGTTGTGGCTTCAGAACTGACCTTGAGAGTCTCGTAGTAGTTGGATTCAGACATTTGTAGCGTTTTAATGAGAGGGAGTTTAAGGGGTGAAGATGAGAGATTTTCGTTTTTTCGTATGAACGAGCATTCATGAGTGTCTGTCGGGTAAGCGTATTAAAGCCATTTACCCATTTAAACTAACCTTCTGCTGTTTCTTCAGGGAAGGTTGCGTCGCTAAGGTGCCACAGCACACTTGCAGCTGCCTACCTGGCGCTCGTATCCTAAGCTGAGGAGGAGAAAAAACACACTACTCTAGAATAGATGATTTCAATTGTTAAAAAATGAAACATATTCCCTCTATTTTCGATAATTAGATAGATAATTTAGCTGGCGCAAAACCACCTTTTATTTTTTATTGACTTCTCTTTTTCCTAACATTCATTGAAATTCCCAGCCTTAATTCAAAAGAGGTTTAATTTTTTAATGTTAGCAAAAAATGAAGTTACTATTTAACCTATTCTAAGCTCCATCCAACGGTAATTCGGCAATAAAAACTTAGGAAAATTAGCCAATAGCTAATAGGCAATTAATGAGTTAGGATTTGACTCGGTAGAATTACTAATGGGCGGGAGATTTGCATAAAGGCTTATTAACTCCACTGTAGGCTTTGGCCTCAAACCCATTGGAATGGAGCTTAATTGTATTCGTCTGACAATAGCTTGTAGTCCAAACGGCTTACCTGCCTGAATGGGTAACTTTTTACTGGGAAGTTTTACCCACCAAGTTGGGATAGTAAAAATGTTTTGCCTTCCAGGGGGCGTTTTTTCTCTCCAATTTCCCTAAGTTTTCTCATCTCCACTAACAGTGCATAAGAGATAGTTACTCCAGATATAGAGATAAGCACACGTAGTCGTATTGACTTCAGGGAAGTCTTCTGATGTGAAGATTTTACGAAGCGATCGCTCTTTTTCTCTCAATTTCTGTATCAGTGCTAAACTTCTAAGGTATATATCAAATCTGTCATCTACCAAAAGAGAGATTTTTGTGCGAAGAATTGTTTCAGCGATCAGCTTGCTCCGTTCTCCCAAAGATTGCATAAGGGGTACTGCCTCCAGAGATACAGACAGGCGGCATTCACTAAAGGAGTCTTCCATCCTTGAAGCTTACCTCAGCAAATCTTGGCATACTTTCCCCGCCACTGCATAAGGGATATCACCTCCAGAGATATAGAGAGACAGCATCCACTAAAGGAGTTTTCCACCCTGGAAGCTCACCTCACAAATCTTGGCTAACTTTCTAGCCACTGCATAAGGAGTACTGCCTGAAGAGATACACAGAGCGAGCAACCCCTGTGTTGAGGTCTTCTCTGCTTGAAAAACTCACTCTTATCAGTATTTTTGTGAACTTCTGTCCTGTTGTAGTAGTAGAAAATTAGGAGCAATTGACAATGGCACTATTTTTGGGAACCACCGGAAATGATATCCTCAATTACCAAGGATCTGACCCTCTTCTAGCGTTAGGTTTTGAGGGCAACGACACTCTCCAAGGTGGGTTGGGGGCTGATCAATTGGTAGGTGGTGCCGGAGAAGACTATCTCGAAGACGGCAGCTTAATTGGTGACGTCAGCAATGACTATCTCGCTGGTGATACTGGTAATGACATTCTTATCGCTGGTTTTGGCTTTGACACCCTGATAGGCGGTGATGGAGCTGATTATCTTGAGAGCAGCCAAGGTGTTACAAATGACTATTTTGATGGGGGTAGTGGCAGTGACACTCTAGTGGCTGCTGATGGAAATGACGTGATGCTAGGCGGTGATGGCAGTGATCTAATCTATGGCATCGGCGGTCTTGATTATATAGATGCTGGTACTGGCATTGACCTGGTGTTTGCTGGTACGGGTAACGATACTGTCTTTGGCGGATTGGGATCTGACTTGCTGTATGGTGAGGCAGGAGACGACTTTGTTTGGGGCGGCCCTCCGACTACCTTCGATGCCGAAGATGATTATATTGACGGTGGACTTGGCAACGACACTATAGTTGGGGGTTTTGGCGATGATAGCTTGCTAGGAAATGATGAGAATGATGGCATCTATGGCATCGCCGGGAGTAATTTGATTGATGGCGGTAATGGGAGTGATAGCCTGTTCGGTGGTATAGATAGCGATCTCATGTATGGCGGCTTCGGGCTTGACTTCATGTTCGGTGGAGATGGAGACGATTTTCTGGATGCCGGCACTGTAGATTTATTCGACATTTCGGATAATTATTTGGATGGTGAAGCTGGGGAAGACACGTTAGTCGGAGGCTTTGGTAATGACACTCTCATCGGTGGTAGTGATACCGACTTAGTCTATGGCATTGCTGGTAATAATTTGATTGAAGGGGGTGCTGGGGCTGACGTTTTACTGGGTGGTATAGGTGACGACACCATTTATAGCGGCAGCTCAACAAACTTAGGCTTCAGTGATGACTATGTTGATGGCGGTCAAGGCAATGACTTCCTCATCGGAGGTTTTGGTGATGACACCCTGCTTGGTAATGAGGGTAATGATATTCTCCTTGGTTATGCTGGGTTTGACAGCTTTGTAGGAGGAGCCGGGTCTGATGCTTTCGTTCTGGGGGGTGGAGGCGGTGCTTCCTATCTCGGAGCTGGCTATGCTACCATCGAAGACTGGAATCCTTTGCAAGATATCATTGCCGTTGATGCAGGTTTGTTGCCGTTCTACACCATCAACATCGGTGATTATGGCGCTGGCACTTCAGCTCTCGATACGGAAATTCTCTTCCAAGGCGATACAGTTGCTGTAGTAGCCGATTCAGCTGCCTTTGTGTTGTTCCTAGCTAGCGATATTATCCTAACTGGAATTTAGGAGTAGTAGGAGCGTGTAATCGTTCCTATATCTAGGGTTGCAGTATAAGTCCTATATGGCAAAAAAGCTCAGCTTTGCAGCTGGGCTTTGTTTCATTGGACTGATCTTTGACGAAGCCAGAGATTGCGTTTCCCGTGAAGAAAAAATCCTCTGCCTCAATTGGGAGTGAGGCAGAGATAATGGAGCATTAACTCATAGCGGCTGGTACTCGTAACTCTGGGTCTTGGAAGAGGGGGGTGCTGAGATAGCGTTCTCCGAAGCTAGGTTGAATCAGGACTATTAAGCGTCCTTCATTTTCAGGACGTTTAGCGACTTGAATAGCAGCACAAAGGGCAGCTCCAGTAGAAATTCCCGAAAGGAGTCCTTCTTCACGAGCTAGACGGCGACCGTAGGCGATCGCATCATCATCTGTGACGGCAATGACTTCATCGATCAGCTCGACTTTGAGAACGGAAGGAACAAAACCGGCCCCAATACCCTGAATTTTGTGGGGGCCTGGAGTGCCTCCAGACAAGACGGAACTGTTCGCTGGTTCGACTGCGATCGCTTTGAAACTGGGTTTCCGTTGTTTGATGACTTCCGCAACCCCTGTAATGGTGCCACCCGTCCCTACTCCAGCGACTAGGAAATCGACCTGCCCTTCGGTATCGTCCCAAATTTCTTCGGCTGTTGTCTCTCGGTGAATTTTGGGGTTGGCGGAGTTGTTAAACTGTTGCAACATATAGGCATCAGGTGTATTTTCGACAATCTCCTGTGCTCGCTGGATGCAGCCGCTCATTCCCTGAATGCCTGGTGTCAGTTCCAGTTGAGCACCGTAAGCCCGTAGCATCGCCCGCCGCTCTGTACTCATCGTGTCTGGCATTGTCAAAATGAGTTGGTAGCCTTTGGCGGCTGCTGCCATAGCTAGAGCAATACCAGTGTTTCCAGAGGTCGGTTCCACTAAAACCGTTTTTCCTGGCCTAATTAACGCTTGTTTTTCTGCCTCCTCGATCATGCTGACGCCGATACGGTCTTTAACAGAGGAGGCTGGATTCATTCCCTCTAATTTCACGACAATGCGAGCCAGACAGCCTTCAGCTTGGGGAATGCGATTTAACTGCACTAAAGGTGTCCGACCAATGAGTTTTGTAATATCTTGGGCAATCCGCATGAGTCTTTAGTTAGTCGTTGTTAGTCGTTACTTTAGTATTATCTTTGGCAAGTACCAATGCCCAATCTTCTATTACTCACTACTTAATAATTAAGGTAGGGTGGGCAAGGTATACCTTATTCTAGGCGTAGTGTTTTTGACAAGCAATTTGCGTCAGCCTGATCTATTTCTCAGGACATCTTGATTAAAGCCACAAGTGTAAATAAACGTAAATTTTTTAGGCTAATAATTGGGTAACAACGAATGGCATTGAGCTAATTACTTATTACCTATTACTAACCTTGACCCGTTAATAACTACGCTTATTGGGTGGTCATATATAGTACATAATATCTAGCTGTCGTCTGGCATCACGCCTCTCGCACAAATGTTGCAGCGTGTACCCTTGCAAGACTTCATTAGCACGCTCATGTACTTCCTGCCAAATTTCCCCGACAATAGCACTTTCTATGGTTTTGGGCGGAGTATCGCTGTTAGACGCTTTGGCGTTTGAGCCTTCCAAGCAGTTGATGATATCTAAAAGGGTAATTTTCCAAGGTTCTCGTCCCAGTACATAGCCTCCTTTTGCTCCTCGCTGACTGCGGACTAGATTACCTCGCCTTAAGGTCGCCAGCAGTTGTTCTAAATATCGGTCAGGGATATTTTGCTGAGCGGCAATCTGTCGGATTTGTAGTGGCTCTCCCTCGTTGTAACAACTCGCGAGTTCGATTAGAGCCAAAAGAGCATACTCTGTCTTACAGGAAAGTTCCACAGGTGAGATTCAGTATGAACAGCTACTTTTTACAGTATACTCCGGTTCACCACTGGTGATTGCTGTTTTAGGATCGCAATCTTACAGAAAGCGCCTGCGAAGCCCACCTCCTACTAAATCCGCTAAGAAAACCCCTTTATTCCTGGACAGGCAGGGGGGCAGGGGGAAATCCTTGTCGAGTGATTAAGCCGTTGGAGTTCGCGTCTTGGGTGTAAGCCTCTAAGTTCTGCTTCTGGACTGCCTTTGGGAGGATGCCACCTCTATAAACACTGAGCTAAGGTCACATCTATCGATTTCTGACGGCAAGCATGATAGAGCTGGATTTCAAGTCCGCGCCCTTACCGTCTGGTGAGGCTGCCAGGGTAAAAGCGCTTCATCGCTACCAAATTCTCGATACTCCTGCTGAAGAAGCGTTTGATGATTTGACGGCTCTAGCTACCTATATTTGCAGTACTCCAATTGCACTAGTGAGCTTGATCGATACGCATCGGCAGTGGTTCAAATCGAAAGTTGGCATAACGGCGACATACACACCGAGGGAGATGGCATTCTGCGCCCACGCTATTTTGCAGCCTGACACTCTGCTCGTTGTAGCTGATGCGCTAGAAGATGAGCGGTTTGCGACAAATCCTCTGGTGACTTCTGAACCCTACATTCGATTTTATGCAGGGGCTCCGCTTGTAACGCCTGATGGCTTTGCCTTAGGTACCCTATGCGTCATCGATCGCGTTCCGCGCCAACTCAATTTGGAACAGAGGAAAGCGCTAAAAGCCCTAAGTCGCCAAGTTATTACCCAGCTAGAGTTACGGATTAGCCGCTTCCGCGCCCAGCAAACAACCACTAGGCTCCGAGCTGTCGTCAAAGCCCTAGAATGCAGTAATCAGCATCTTGGTCAAACCTTATGCGAGTTGCGACATACCCAAGCCCAACTCGTTCACAGCGAGAAAATGTCTAGTTTAGGTCATTTGGTTGCTGGTATCGCTCATGAAATTAACAATCCCATTACCTTTATTCAGGGTAATCTTCCCCATGTACAACAATACATCCAAAACTTGCTAGGATTGTTGTCACTTTATCAACTGCACCATTCCCACCCCCATCCGCAAATCCAAGCTCAATCTGAAGCGATCGACTTTGATTTTTTGGTTGAAGACTTGGTGAGAGTTCTCTCATCTATAGAACTAGGCACAACCCGTATCCGTAAACTGGTTCTATCGCTACAAAACTTCTCTCGAAAAGACTTAGGAAATAAGGAAATTGCTGATATCCATCAAGGGATTGATGACACTCTATTAATTCTACAGCACCGACTGAAAGCAAGGGGCAAACAGCCTGAAATTAGAGTGGTTAAAGAGTACGGCGATTTGCCTCTCGTTGAATGCTACCCTGAACCGCTAAACCAGGTTTTTATGAATATTTTGACAAATGCTATTAATGCTTTAGAACAAGCTGTTGAAGAGCGATCTACCGAAGAATTGGAGCAGTATCCTAATACTATCACTATCCGGACAGAGAATTTTCAACGAGCAACACAAGGAGAGGATAACTCAATTGTAATTCGCATTTCTGACAATGGATTAGGCATTCCAAAAGCAATTATTGGACGGATATTCGATCCATTTTTTACAACAAAGCCTGTGGGCAAAGGTACAGGCTTGGGATTGTCTATTAGTTACAAAATTGTGGTTGAGAAGCACGGCGGAACCCTGAAATGCTTCTCTGAACCCGGAAAAGGAACAGAGTTCTGGATTGAAATTCCCTACACTAGAGAAGTAACCCATTCTATGGAAGAGGCGGCAAAATATAGCTCAACCCAACAAAAAACCTAAACCCTCTTGGTAGAAGGCACGCTTGGAAGTACCATTTCTAGCGATGCTCCTGAACAACACATGATGCCTCTACGTCAAACTTTATCCTTGCCTGATATTCAGCTTTCTTACCTGGAGTGGAACCAAGGAAAAGAACCCTTACTGCTGTTGCATGGTTTAGCCGATCACGCTCTCGTTTGGTCAAGCTTAGGGGATTACTTAGCTCAGGATTACCACATTATTGCACCGGATATGCGCGGTCATGGTGAAAGTAGCAAACCGGAAACGGGTTATACCTTTACTGATGCGATCGCAGATTTAGAAGCACTCATGGAACACTTAGGGTGGTCTTGTGCTCATGTTATAGGTCACTCTTGGACGGGTAAACTGGCACTGATCTGGGCACGAGAACACCCAGAACGTCTGAAAAGTATGATTCTGGTCGATCCCATTTTCGTCTGGAAAATGCCCAGCTTATTGAAGGTTACATTTCCCCTCTTGTATCGCGTCTTGCCGTTTCTCAAAGGCATGGGGCCGTTTGCCAGTTATGAAGACGCCGAGCAGCAAGCGCGTCAGTTATATTTGTATGAGGGATGGAGCTCATTACAGCAGAACGTTTTTCAAGCAGGCATTGAACAAAAACCCGATGGTCAGTGGGGCAGTAAGTTTGTTGTTCAAGCCCGCAATCAGATTTTTGAGGATGTGATGCGAGTGCCCGGTCTTACTATCCCCATTGAGATTCCCACTCTTTTCGTTCAGCCAGAAAAAGGGGTCAACCGTGCAGATTGGCAACTCAAACCCTACAAAACGTATCTGAAAAACTTAAAAATTTGCAAAGTTCCTGGCAATCATTGGCCATTTTTGATACAGCCTGATGCCTTTAACCAGACTGTGCAGGCTTTTTTAACCGAGCAGAGAAAGCCTTGCTCTAAAACTTAAGTGCATTTCCCAAATGAACTATGACAACTACAACATTCTCTTCCGTTTACGGGCCCGTTGCCTCTTGGCGATATGGGCGTTCTTTAGGTATTGACCCCATCGGCGAAGTTTCGACTTGTTCCTTTAACTGTGTTTACTGCCAGCTAGGAGAGATTGAACACAAAACGTGCGATCGCGCTATTTATGTTCCCATTGAGAAAATCCTCAAACAGTTGCAAAAATTTGCCCCTTGGGATGTGGATATCATCACCCTCAGCGGCAGTGGCGAACCCACAATGGCACTCAATTTAGGAGAAATTCTCACATCCATTAAACAACTTACAGGGCGTCCCACTCTGGTGCTTACTAACGGCACTTTACTGAGGAATCCAGAAGTTCGTAAAGCACTGGCATTAGCGGATAACGTATCGATTAAACTCGATGCCGCCTCACCCGACCAACTGCGACGCCTTAATAGGCCCGTAGCAGGAATTGATTTAGGTGATATTTGGGAAGGAATTCAGCAATTTAGAGCTGAGTTTAGCGGAGAACTGGCGATTCAGACCATGATACTGGCACCTTGGGACGAGGGGGTTCAAGCCAACTACGTTCACCTGATGCAGGCTATCGCACCCGATGAAATTCAACTCAACACCCCCAAACGCCCCAAACCCTTAACCCGCCAACTTGAAGGACGAGGGAATCATACGACGGATACAGCGTTTCCTTATCCAGTCCAAGTGTTCAAATGTGTCAGTGCCGACCTGATTCAGGAGTTGGCAACCCAGATTCATAACACCACGGGTATTTTTGTCCGGTTTGCTCCTAACTAGGCGATGATTCCTCTGTTGGCTGAAATTCACTGACTAGTTCATAGAAGTCAGTCGTTGGTGGTTTGGCAAACAAAGGTGACATCTCCTTCATGATTGCCTCGTGAACCTCATTTTTGTTCGCGTCCATGTCGCCTACATCCTCCCAAAAGATTACGGCAATCCCTTCGTCAGTCCCTGGCTTTTGCAACAGATAGGCACCCTTGAAGCCTTGTTTGTAGGTAGATACAGCTTTTTCATAAAGTTGCTTGGCCTCTTCAAACTTACCGGGTTTGAATTCCCCGATCGCCACATAAGCAAACTGGTGTCTGAGAAAATCAAGAAATTCTGACATACTCTCCTCACGACTCTTCAGTTATGCATGGTAAGCGATTACTCGGTAAGAAAGCGATGGAGAAGTTCATTCATTCCCTTTCATCTCAGGACTTACGCAGCTATACCATTTATAGCGGTCATGGTGCGTTACGCGACCGTCACACACCCTCCAGATAGAGGCTTTGCGTAAGTCCTAATCTCATGAGAGGAACCTATCTAGAAAAGAGGAAACTCTTGAACAGGGAATGGGGAAATCAGCACCCCTTTGGGGATTAGAGGCAATGGGGGAAGAAGGATTTTATGTTAAGAAAGTTTTAAATTTTCCCAAAATCGTTCAATGATTTTAAGGAAAAGCCCTTATTTCAATCTGTTTACTGAGTTCTTCCTTCAGCTTTCTTAATTAATTCCTCTGCCATCTCAATTGCTAAAATGATGAGAGTTTGCTCTCGTTGTCCTTTGCATCCTATTTTTTTATTGTGTATCCTTACGTAAGTGTTTAGGGTTACAAAAATAACTCTCCATTTTTCTAAAAGAATAGACATCTCCGAAAATGCTCAAAAGCATTTATAGATAGGCTTTTAGCTGGTCAAATGCCACCTGCCTCTCTCAACGCATTCAACGATTTATTAGGATTACAGACGGTTGGAGAGCAAAAGTTGG
>JBFLZA010000345.1:0-9544 GCA_040756535.1 Cyanobacteriota bacterium | reverse complement strand
GATTAAAAGACGATTTAATATAAATTTCGTAGTTATTTTTATTTCCCTGTTCAGAATCTCTTAAAAATAGGTAATAGAGTAACAGCCCTGAACACAGAACAAACAAACTCAGCCCTACAATCCCATCAATAATCAACTTGCAAGTTCCTTATGACTTCTGAATTTTGTTTATGAGGTAATAGGAAACTCTAAGGCAAACGTGGTTTGACCCGCAAAACTTGTTACCTGAATTGTAGCTCCCAAATGCTCTACCAGTTTTTTCACCAATGCTAATCCTAAACCCGTGCCACCATGTTTCCAAGGGTCATTATTGGGAACGCGATAAAACTTATCAAAAATGTGAGCGAGTTCGCGTTCGGGAATTTCCACACCAGAATTACTGACAAACAACTGCAAGATTTTATCGGTAGCTTGAGCAGACACCGTAATCGTTCCTCCGGGAGGAGTGTACTTACAGGCGTTATTCAACAGTTCACTGAGAATTCGTTCCAGATCAGTTAAGTCAGTCCTCAAAGCAGGTAACTGAGAGGAACTTTCCACGATTAAATGTTGCTGCTGCTCTCTAGCCCGTTCGATAAACGGTTCTGCGATGCCCGGAATCCAAATGGTTGGGTCAATGATTGTCATCAGCAAAGGTTCAGTACCTGCTTCAAGGCGCGACAAATCTAGCAGGTTATTGACCAAGCTAATTTCTCGCTGACACTCATCGTGCAAAATTTGGAAGTATTGAGTCGCTTTGTTTGGTTCAGTGTCTAATACGCCTGCCCGCTTCAATACGATTTCCAGCATTTGAGCCGCCATTTTGATGTTACACACAGGGGTGCGTAATTCATGGGACACTGTACTGAGGAAATCATCTTTGAGATGATTGAGCTTTTCGAGCATTTCGACTTGAGCTTGTGTGGCTTGGTAGAGGCGAGCTTGGCGAATAGCGATCGCACATTGATTCGCCACCTGCTGCACCAGTCGGATATCTTGCTCATGAAAGCCATAGTATTTGTGATTAATTAACCACAAATCACCCATTACCCCCTGATCGTCCACCATAGGACAAGCCAGCATCGTCACTTGACCGCGAGCTGGGTTGGGAGTCAGGGAGCAAAATTGGAAACATTGACCTTGTAGGAGCTGAGTATACAGTTCAGAGTAGTCTGACATCTGGGAGACCCGCCCAATCGAGGGGGAGCATGAGGCTGTGTACTCATAACAGATGGTAGAAGTGCCCTTTTCGAGGTCATACAAAGCTGCGTTGCAACACTGCACTCCCAACACAACCCCTAATTCATGCACGGCAGTTTGCAAAATCTGACCTTCATCGAGACTATCGCGCACTCGGTCAGTAATTCGTTTGAGTGTGGCTTCAAACTCGAATGCCAACTCTAATTCTGCTGTCCGTGCCTGTACCTTACGTTCCAACTCCGCATTGAGGCGCTGCACTTGCCGAAATAGTTCCGATTGTTGGATGGCAATGGCTAATTGATCGGCAACAGCACAAGCCAATTCCACCTCGGAGTCTTGCCAAGAGTAAGGGGTGTTTCTTGCCAAGCGGAGACTACCCCAAACTGAGGAACCAACCTGCAACGGAACCAGTAACCAAGCTCCAGGCAACGTTTGAGCGAGTTCTTGATTGATTTTGTCGCCCCAAGTGCTGGCATCGTCAATCCGAACGACTTCTAATCGCTTGAGTCGGACAGCAATTTTATTGCCTTGATCGGGAATTTCCCAGCCTAAAGTACTGGGTAAATCTGGGCTTTTGCGATAATCGGCAACATTCAACCAAATATTCTGTTGTGGCAGATATTGCACAATTTCCGCCCTATCGGCATCTAGAAGTTGGGCAATTTCAGAAGCAGCGGCAGAGAAAACTGTCTTGATGTCGAGGGAATTACGGATGGATTGAATCACCCGATTGAGAGTCTGTTCTCTTAAAACATGGTGTTGAGTTTGTTTGTAAAGTTCGCTTTGTTGGAGCGCAATTGCCACCTGAGTGGAGAGACTCTTGAGCAAATCAATTTCAAACGGCTGCCACTGCCGTGGTGCGCTACAGTGATGGGCAATCAGCAATCCCCACAACTGTTCCCCTTGTAAAATGGGTACCACTAAATTCGCTCTAACCTGAAGCTGAGCCAGTAAGTTAATGTAACATTGGCTCAGGCCAGCAGCATAGATGTCCTGTGTGGCTTGGATCTGACCCTCTTTGTAAGGCTGAACATAGGCTGACTCAAAGCAATGGTCGTGGATGGTTGTTCCTAAAATAGGAATCCAACCCTGATCGACCGATTCCACCGCCACAATCCCACTCCAGTCGGGGTTGAAGCGGAAAATAATTACCCGATCGCAGGCGAGAAACTGCCGGACTTCAGCTACCGTTGTATTGAGAATTTCCTCTAATTCTAGGGACTGGCGAATGCGTTGAGCGATCGCTCCAATCAGTCGTTCTCTATGAATTTGTTGTTGCAGTGCTGCTTCTGCCTGCTTGCGTAAGCGAAGCTCATCGTAAATATTGCTGATGTCGTGAGTAATACCCAGAATTTGATAGATGTTCCCCTGTTGATCAAGCAGTGGAACATAGGTGACAACAATCGTGTAAGTCCCAGCAGGTAAAGCGATCGTACATTCAGCGGTTTGGGGAGTGCGAGTCTCTACAGCTAAGCGGAGGAAAGGTAAATAGGAATCAGTTACCTCTGCTGGGAAGATTTCTTCATCCGTATACCCTAAAAGCACATCCTCTGAATATCCACTCAAACGAATGCCGTGAGCATTGACAAACTGAAGTCTGCGATCGGCATCATAGATGACAAATGTATCGGGGATGCTGTCTACCGCCAACCGAAATCGAGCTTCACTCATACGCAGCGCCTCTGCACTTCGTTGTGCTTCGCGAATGGCTTGCTGGCGCGTCTCTTCGACACCAATAGCCGCCGCAATGATGCCTAAGAGTCTTTTATCCGCTTCGCTAGGGATAAAGTCGTCTTGATAAAAAACGCCGAGGGAACCAATATAAGCGTCCTGGCATTTGACCGCCTGCCCCATATAAGTTTTCAACTGAAATTGACTTACCTTCGGGTCAGTTTGAGCATAAGGGGTATTAGATAAGTTAGGGACAATAAACGGTTCATTGCTTCCTTTGTGGATCACATTCCAGCAAATGTAACCGTTTGGGCTATCTATACAGTTGTACTCGGAAGGAACTTGCCACTGCCCTACAGTACAGAGTTTTCCTTGTTCAAGACGACTATATAGAGCGCCAGCCGCTCCCAAGAGGTTGCCGCACAAAGCAGTGAGGCTGTTGATGTTTGCAATGGGGTCAGAACCAAAGTTTAAAAAGCACTCATTAATCTTGGCAAGGTGTTCTTCTTTTTGAAGTGCTTCTTCGATACGTTGACACAAACCCCTTTCGATGCAGGCTTCGTTATCACCAGAAGTAGGGTGAGAAGAGAACTCCAGTGTTTCCCTCTCCTGCAATGTGGCTTCCCTTTCGGCCCAATCTATCTCCGAAAATTGCGGTTCGGTTATTCCTTCTCCAGCTAATAAAAACACTGTTTTGGCATCAGTGCTTTGCAGCGCTTGAAGGGTTACTTTGAGTGGAAACTGACTGCCCTGTTTGCCCAGTAAACGAATCTTTTCCTTCATTACCTGGGACGGATGTTGCGCTAAAGTCGTCAGCTTTGTTTGCAGATTCTTCCGGTCTTCTGGGTCAACTAAACTGAAAATCGATCGCTCAATTAATTCTTCAACGGTATACCCCAGACGGGGTGCTCCTATACAATTAACAGCCAGCAACATTCCCTTTGGGTCTAAGGTGAAATAGATAGACAGTGGGCTTTCTGCCGGACTAGTGAGCCACTCCCGTTCTTGCTTCGTTTCGTTTACAATCGCTTCAGCCTGGTGGTGTTCTACTGTAGCGACTTGAGATTGATAGTCCGAGGAGGTGCCACTAGTGACATCGTCACTCTGCCTCGGTGGTGGATTGAGGCTCATATTAAGATTCCTGCTTTTAATTCAAGCAGACTTGTACGCATACAAGCCTGCCTTGGCCGTCAGGATTGAGATTGAAAAAATAAACAGAAAGTATCTGTCCCTGGTTGATAGAGAATTTACTACTCTACCTTAAGATTCCCCTATTTAAGATAAACAAGTGCAGTCTTTTATTAAAATGCAACAATATAGCTGGATTTCTAGAAAGCAGTCTAATCAATTCAGGTTAAAATTTTTTCATCCTGAAGTATAGGAAGTTTAAATACTTTAATTGTGTCAATTTAGCTTGATCTCGCTGGATCATTGGCTGTTGGGTTGGAAACCGCAGATAAACGCAGATAAACGCAGATAAATTTAAGGATTATTTGCGCTTAAAAAGCGTCTATCTGAGGTAGGAAAATTTAAACAGTTTTCAGGTTCTAGCCCATCACTAACTGTTTCTTTCTTCTGGAATGGTGATATCTACTGATGTCACGTTATTGGAAAGGTTTGTGAGTGGGGGTTGAATTGCAGCAGCATTACCGACTACCAGGGTAACCAGTTGATTGGGTTGTAGATATTTTTGGGCAACTCGTTGGACATCCTCAATGGTTGTGGCTTTGACCCCTTCTAGATATTCAAAGATGAAGTCTTTTGGGTAGCCGTAGTATTCGTAGCGCATCAACCGTGATAGCGTTTGAGCGGGGTCTTGGAAGTTGAAGACAAAGGAGTTGAGAATCTGATCTTTAGCAAAGGCGAGTTCTGCGGGGGTGATGGGTGTGGTGCGGAGTTGCTCGATTTCGGAGAGGATGGCTTTAATAAAGGGGACTGTGCCATCGGAGCGAGTTTGTCCTCCAGCGACAAAGGTACCCGGATAGTCATAGGCAGGATTCCAATAGCCATAGACTGAGTAGGCCAGACCTTGGCGCGATCGCACCTCGTTGAACAATCGTCCGCCAAACCCGTTCATCACCTGATTTAACACATCTAGGGCGGGGTAATCAGGGTTGTTGAGCTTACCGCCTAAATGTCCTATTTGCACGTAACTCTGGCTGAGTTGGGGCTGATTGACGACAAAGATGCCTTCCTGCTTCGCTTGAGAGGCAGATGGTACATCAATTTTGGGTGGCTTTGAGGCGGGTTTCCAGTTGCCGAATTTCTCCTGAATTAGCGATCGCATCTTGGCAGAATCGAAATCTCCGACGATGCCCAAAATCATATTTTCAGGATGAAAATATTGCTGATAGAATGCCACCATATCCTCACGGGAGATATTGTTTAGCGTCTCATACTCCACTGTGCGGGCGTAAGGGCTATTGTTGCCGTAAAGCAATTTCTGAAATTCACGGCCAGCAATCTCATTAGGGTCATCATTACGACGGGCAATTTGTCCTGCTGTTTGCTTTTTAGTGAACTCGATCTTGTCTTGGGCAAAGACAGGCTTTTGTATCACTTCAGCAAAGAGATCGAAAACGAGATCTAAGTCTTCGCTTAAAGCACTGAAACTGGCACTACCAGAGGTTGTCCCAATGCCAGTTTCCACAGCCGCTGCCCTTTGTTCCAACATTTGATTGAGTTCGTCGCCGGTGTGTTCTGTAGTACCACCAGTACGCATTACCTCTCCAACTAACGAAGCTAAACCGACTTCATTAGCCGGTTCGAGGCGATCGCCCGTGTGAATGAGTGCGGTACCCCCAACTAGGGGGAGTTCGTGGTCTTCCATCAGATACACGACGATCCCGTTGTCTAGCTTAAAGCGGGTGTACTCTGGCAGCTTAATTTCTGGGAGGGCAGGAAATTCTAACTCTGTATAAGGCTTCGGGGTGGCGGCAGCTGCCGGGAGATGTGACACAACCACAAGTAGCAATGTCACCATCAGTAGACCCAACCAGCTAAAGCCTTTTAGTTTTTGGATTTTGGATTTGAGATTGGTCATTGGTCATTAGTCATTAGTCAAGAGGTCATTGGTCAAGAGGTCATTGGTCAAAAGTTTGAAAGTCCTTGTTAAGGGGTTGCTCACGAATGAAGCAGGACTATGACGAATGACGCTTAATTTTCTTTGGTTAAAATTCGTCCGATGGTGCGATTTTCTGGAGTGAATGTGGCTTTGGCGACTCGCTGAATGTCAGCTGGGGTAACGGCGGCGATTTGGTCTAACTCTTTGAACAAGTTGCGCCAGTCGCCGGTTTTTACCTCGTACTCGACTAAGCTTCGGGCCATACCCATGTTGGAATCGAGCGATCGCAAAAGTTCAGCACGCGCTTGGGTTTTTACGCGCTCCAACTCTTGGGGTGAAACGGGTTCTGTCTTGAGTTGCTCAATTTCACTCCGCAATGCTGCCGCGACTTCATCTACTGTATGTCCCGGTGCGGTTAGGGCATAAAACAGCATTAAATTCGGATACTTATCTCCCGGAAAACCACTAAAGCCTTGAGCGGAGAGTGCCACCTGTTTTCCTTCTACTAAAGACTTATAGAGGCGAGAGGTTCGACCCTCACTGAGCAGACGGCTGATAATTCCATAAACCACATCATCAGGATGGGTGAGAGCGGGTCGATGGTAGCCTTCTAAGTACCAGGGTTGGGACTGCAACTGTAATGTGACTTCCTTTGTTTGCTTTTGGGAGGGTTCGACGGGAAGTTCTCTCGATGGGGCCTGTCGAGCTTGGAAGCGTCCGAAGTAGGTTTGAGCCAGTTCTTTGACTCGTTCTGGGTTAACATCACCCACAACCGCTATGGTTAATTCACTGGGAATGTAATATGTCTCAAAAAATTGCTGCACATCTTTGCGGGTGAGGTTGCGGAGATCTTCGCTATAGCCAATGACCGGACGTTTGTAGGGATGCGTCTCAAAGGCGGTATCTAGAAAAGCTTCTATCATCTGACCGACAGGAGAGTTATCGGTTCGCATCCGACGCTCTTCTAAGATGACATCTTTTTCTTTATAAAATTCTCGAAACACGGGTTCTAGGAATCGTTCCGACTCCAGAGACATCCACAATTCGAGCTTGTTAGAGGGGAAGCTGTAGAAGTATACTGTCGCATCGGCGGATGTCGTGGCATTCAAGCCAACACCCCCAGCTTGCTCGACAATCCGACCTAACTCATTTTGTTTGACCAAGCTTCCCGCTTTGGCTTCTACTTCGGCAAACTCCTTCTGTAATTTGGCAACTTGGTCTTCTTTCCCCGCCTTTTTAGCCGCTTGGATTTGTTCGGACAACTCATCTAATTGGTCTAACAGGAGTTTTTCTGCCTGATAGTTTTCCGTACCGATGGTTGTAGTTCCTTTAAAGGCTAAATGCTCTAGGAAGTGAGCAACACCGGTTTTTCCCTGTGGTTCGTCAACCCCACCCACATCGGCATAGGTGACAAACGACACGACCGGCGCTTGGTGATTTTCTAAAACAATGAACTTCATACCGTTATCGAGGCGAAACTCGGTTACTCGCTCGATTACTCGATTCAGGTACGGCTGAATGGATTTCGGGGTGGTTGTCGGTGTCTCGGTTCTAGCCCAAGCAGGGGCAGGCAGCATTCCCCACCCAAGGATTGTAACTGTGAGGATTGCCAAAATAAGCGATCGCCATCGCGGCTGTCTTAACCGGACGGTAAAATGCTGGACAAGCAGAACGAAAGGATTGACCTGATTCATAACACGCTAGCAGTTGGCACTGTTTTTAGGCTGAGATTTTCTTTCTCCCCATCATGATGGTGACAAAAAAAAGTGAAGGGTTGCGAGTGTTGCCAGTTTCGTAACTCGCAACGGTTGGCTTCAGAACTGGACTTTAGAAATTTTAGATCTTCCACCATGCCTTCAGAAGGTAAAACCCTCTATCTCGTTCCATGTCGGGGACGGGCAATACGTCCCATCCCACACAAGATGTTCATCCCACACAAGATGCCTATCTCACAATAGTTTCAGAAATTTGGCTATGCAAAAAACAAGGAAACACCGATGAGGGGGGCTGTAGGAGTTCACTTTAGCGATCGATTTTGAATCAAAGCGATCAATTTTGAACAAAACCCGACCTTACCCGTTTGAATCAAAGCGATCAATTTTGAACAAAACCCGCCCTTACCGTTAGCGGTGGGTGGGGACGGGTTTTGATTAAGAGTTGTGGTTTTGTCACAAGGGTTATCGCATAAACCCGCCCCTACAAAAATATTGACAAATTGAAGTGTATGTGATATTGTAACTGATTGCATTCGCCAGCGCTTAAGTTGATACCGATAGGCGAAGCTAAGCCCCTACAAACAATGTTTATTTCACTCAATTGAGAACTGCCTTATAAACCGCTACTGATGAAAACCGCCTAGGGGGAGTTTTCTGTCGTTAGTTGCCGATAGAAATTCCTCGTACTTGCACCGCAGGCAGGTTGACCATTTTGAAGGGTTGGTTCTACTGGTTTGGTTGTACCAGGGTGTACTGCTTCACATGCGATCGCAACAGTAGTCATTTCCTTACGATCTGCATTGGGATCGAAATTGGTAGCGGGTACTACAAAGACTCCTCCGACATAGCTCTTGAGCTTCTTCTGCCGGGATACCCCATAATTAAATACAGCCTTGTCAGTTACACGAATTGAATAGCTGTAGTTTTCTGTCTGAGATTTCATGCCAATACCCAAATCCGAAAAGGAATCGGTAAACTTTTCATATTCTAAAAGGTAACCTTCCTGGGCGCGATTCATTGCAAAAATATTGTTTTTAGCTTCCGCTTGCTTGGACTTAGTTGAACTGTCAAGCAATGATGACAAACTTCCTAGGTAAAAGATGAATCCAAAGCCTATTAATACAACTAAACTTCCAACAACATAATTCGGTGAATTGCTAGCTACTTCAACTTCAGAGACTTTTTCCCGCATAGCGCTAGAAGAATGACTAGCTTGAGCTTGCAACCCTTCCAGTGCTTGACGTGCTGTGCTGAATCGCCGTTCGGGGGCAGGTTGTATTAACTGTTCAATCCAGTTAGCAAAATCAGGATTAATATTGATGCGCTCTTTAAACTGAATTCGCATTCGATGCTGTGGTAACTCAGCTGGAGAAATGCCAGTTAACAAATGAATCAAAGTCGCTCCCAGGGCGTAAAGGTCGGAAGCAGGGACAGCCTTTCCCCATAACTGTTCTGGTGGTGCATAGCCACTGGTTCCCACCACAGTAAAAGTGACTCCCTCTGCTTTAGCTCTGTCTTGAACTGCACCAAAATCTACCAAATAAATTTGATTATTTTTCCCCAAAATCAGATTACTTGGTTTGATATCACGGTGGAGAACTGGCGGACTGAGTTCGTGTAGGTTAATTAAAATCCGGAGGACTTCGGTAGCGATTGAACGCACTTCTACTTCTGTAAAGTGTTTGCCTTTATCTAATAGCTGTTTGAGGGAGTCGCCCGGAATATACTCCTGCACTAGCCCAAACCATAGAAATCCCGAACCCTCCAGATCGTCTACCGAAAAATAATCTAGATATTGGGGAATTCTGGAATGATTGAGATTTTTAAGAACTTGGGCTTCTCGTTCAAATAGCTTCAATTCATCCCAGTGCATCTGAGGATTAAAAGCCAGCAGTTTGACAATTACTGGTGATGG
>JBFLZA010000344.1:0-9553 GCA_040756535.1 Cyanobacteriota bacterium | reverse complement strand
GCCAAAGATAGGCCTGATTTAATTTTGATGGATTTGTACATGCCCGTGATGGATGGAGTGGAAGCCACCCGCCGCATCATGGCTGATTATCCCTGTGCAATTTTAATTGTGACAGCGACCGTTGGGGGTCATGCGCCCAAAGTTTTTGCGGCAATGGGATACGGAGCCTTAGATGTCGTGAGTGTGCCGATTTTTGGGTTTGATGAATATACTAAAGCGGGTCAGTCTTTGCTAGCAAAAATTACAACGATTGGCAAATTGATTGGCAAATCAAAAGTATCGGTGCCGTCTCTATCTACTCGAAAACAGCGGATTGTTACCCCTAAACGTCAGTCGCTGGTTGTGATTGGAGCCTCTACCGGTGGGCCTCAGGCACTAGCAGCCTTACTTTCTGAGTTAGACCCTAATTTTACCGCTCCTATTGTCGTTGTTCAGCATGTTGATGTGCAGTTTGCACCTGGATTAGTGGAATGGTTAAGAACGAAAACGCGGCTTCCGGTAGAATTAGCGATCGCAGGTTGTCAACCTGAGATGGGTCAAGTTTTGGTGGCGGCTAGCAATGATCATTTGGTTCTGCAATCCGATCAGACTTTAGGCTACACTAAGCACCCCCGTGACTATGTCTACCGCCCTTCGGTCGATGTATTTTTTAAAAGTGTGGCTCAAAACTGGCAAGGAAAGGGTGTGGGGGTGTTGCTAACGGGTATGGGACGGGATGGGGCAGAAGGATTGAAACAGTTGCGATCGGCAGGTTGGCATACCATAGCTCAAGATCGAGCAAGCTGTGTGGTTTATGGGATGCCCAAAGCGGCTGTAGAATTGGGGGCGGCTGTTGAGGTTTTGCCCATGGAAGCGATCGCTCCCTCATTAATTCGGCTCCTACAGTGTAAAGCAATCAGTTAATGTAGAAGGATAAGCCCTTAGGTAGTTTTAACAGTTTAGCTTATTGATTATAAGTTCGCTGAGGTGGCGTTTCAGGCAATGCCGTGAATTTGCAATTGCAAGAAAAAAGTATCAAAAAAACTCTCCCTACTCCCTCAACAGCGAAAATCATTACCATGAGGAAGCAGGATGTTCAAGCGAGTCTGTTCACTTCATCGTTGAAAGACCATCAAATTAAAGTTTTATTGGTTGACGATCAACCGCTAATTGGTGAAACCATTCAGCGGATACTCGCCACTGACGGTGATATTATTTTCCACTACTGTAGCGATCCAATTCAGGCGATTCAACAGGCGACAGACTTTGCCCCAACCGTAATTCTGCAAGATTTAGTCATGCCTGATATTGATGGATTACTCCTGCTACGGTTCTTTCGTGCCAATGCCGCCACCCGCGATACTCCGATGATTGTTTTATCTGCCAAGGAAGAGGCACATCTCAAAGCCGATGCCTTTGCAGCAGGTGCGAATGACTATTTAGTTAAACTGCCTGATCCCATTGAACTCATTGCTCGTATCCGCTACCATTCCAAAGCTTATATTAACAAGTTGCAACGGGATGAAGCCTATCAAGCCATGCAAGCCAGCGAACAACGCTTGCGTATGGTACTCGAAAAGATGCCCGTGATGATGACAGCATTTGATCAGGAGGGCAACATCATCGTCTGGAATCGCGAATGCGAACGGGTAACGGGTTATACGGCAGAGGAAATTGTCGGCAATCCCAATGCGAGAAACCTTTTAAGCAGAAATCACCAACCCGAAACTAGCCCTCAGAATGGACAACAATCTGCCTGGGCCCCTTGGCTTTTGGTTCCCGGTTCGGCTGATTTGGAAATTACTTGTAAAGATGGCAGTATTAAAACTATAGCGTGGTCTAGTATTAGCGATCGCTTTCCTATTTCCGGTTGGGCCCAATGGGAAATTGGGGTAGATATTACTGAACGTAAGCAAGCTGAAGTTGCCCTAGAAAAGGAATACCAACAGCTACGGCAAATTATCAAGAATGCGCCTATAGCTATAGCAATGTTAGATACTCAAATGCGGTATATTGCTTATAGCGACCAATGGCTGATTGATTTTGATTTAAAGGGACAATCTCTCTTAGAGCGGTGTCATTACGATGTTTTTCCAGACCTAAAAGAAGAATGGATTGACATCCATCAGCAAGCTTTACAAGGACAATCTATTTCTAACACCGAAGATAGATGGGAGCGGGCAAATGGCTCAACACTCTATTCCCGTTGGGCAATTCAACCCTGGTATACTATCGAGCAAAAAGTAGGCGGTGTTGTTCTCGTTGTTGTCCGTATTGATGAATTGGTAAAAGCACGAGAATCTGCTCTAGAAGCTGCCCAAGTCAAGGCTCAATTTGTTGCTAACATGAGCCATGAAATTCGTACCCCCATGAATGGGGTACTGGGCATGACGGAATTACTCATGCAAACAGAACTCAGTGATAAACAGCGAGAGCAAGCGGAAACCATCAGTATTAGTGCCAAGCATCTACTTACTCTGATTAATGATATTCTCGACTTCTCCAAACTCGAAGCTGGGGAAATGCCCCTGGAGCAGTTAAATTTTGACCCCTATACTTGCATTGAAGAAGTCGTTAATTTGCTCATTTCTCAAGCTGCTGATAGGGGACTAGAACTAGCTGTAGAATTTGATGATAAATTGCCTCGTCTTTTACAAGGCGATCCAGTACGGTTGCGTCAAATTTTACTGAATTTACTAGGCAACGCGATTAAATTTACTCCAACAGGCTCTGTAAAAATCAAAGCCAACTTGCTAAGTCAAACTTATCAAACAGCTCGTGTTCGCTTTGCTGTAGTTGATACAGGAATTGGCATTCCAGCTGAAGCGACACAAAAACTCTTTCAATCCTTTTCACAAGTGGATGCTTCGACAAGCCGACAATATGGTGGCACGGGTTTAGGATTAGCGATTTGCAAGCAACTTGTATCTCTCATGGGAGGGAAAATTGGCGTTGAGAGTGTAGAAGGTCAGGGTTCAACCTTTTGGTTTGAAATTGAGTTTTCCAAACTGGCTAATCCCCCAACTGTTTCTGACTCGCTTTCAGATTCTTCTACCTCTTTAAAAGAGAATACTGCTGATGTGCCAGAATATCGGGTTAAAACAGACCTTAAAATCTTGGTTGCAGAAGATAACATCATTAATCAAACGGTGATTTTGAATCAGCTACAAATGTTAGGCTATGAAGCTGATTGTGTGGCGAATGGTTCAGAAGCGTTAGATTGGCTAGAGCAACAAGATTACGACCTAGTGTTGATGGATTGCCAGATGCCAGTCATGGATGGCTATACAACCACTCAAGAAATACGACGCCGTGAGGGGAATAAACGCCATACCATCGTGATTGCATTAACGGCTAATGCCTTGAGTGCTGACCGTGAAAAGTGCTTAGTCGCAGGTATGGATGATTATCTCAGTAAGCCCCTGGAACAAGAAGATTTAGCAAGGGCAATTCAGCACTGGGTCGCTCAACAAGCGGCAAGTGAAACTGTTGAGGAGGAACAAGCTGCGATTCATACAACTGATTCCCTTGAGAATCCTGCCACAGATGCAGTAGGGGTGTTGTCAAAATCTGTGGGGGGAGATAAGGGAGAGAATTCTTCCCCACCTCAACAAGAACCAAATATTAATGCCCTGGTTCAGGAGAATACGACTTCACCTATCGACTTAGAACGTCTAGAACGAGTCTCTCGCGGCAAGGTGGAAGTGCAACAGCGGCTTTTACAGATTTTTATTGAAAAAACACCCAAAGATTTGGTCGCACTAGAAAGCGCTTTATCATCTTTAGATATTGATCAGGTTAAATATTACGCCCATCGCCTCAAAGGTTCTGCGGCGAATGTGGGAGTTCCTGCTATGTCAGCCATTGCTCTTCAATTGGAGGAAGTGGCACGCCAAGAAACGTTGGAAGGGGCAACAGAAATGCTTACGTCTTTATGGCAAATTATGGAGCAAGTACAAGCGTTTGTTCAACGCCAACCCAGCCAGACGCCATGAAAGCTCAACTGTTAATCCTACTCATCTAGAACAAGGGAAAGGGAAAAGGGGAAAGAGAAAAGGGAAAAAAGAACCAGTAGCATCAATGCTCCTGGCTTAAGGTAACGCAGTTTCAGTTATGCAATTGGGTCTGATGATGAGTTGTATCCTTAGATAAAGGTCAATCAAGGGCATGACATCTAAAATGTCGGTAAGATAATGTGATTAGCTGCAACTGAGGTGAAAATTGCCACAAGAAAGGAAGATGGGTTACTTCTCGTTTGCACAACGCTTGAGTATAGGTTTGATAGCACTAGTCGGTGTTTTTTTGGGAAATGCTCCTGCCCAAGCGGCCCAAACAGTAGTCCTGAAGTACCGTTTTTTTCGAGAAAGCGTATCGGTTCCCGAACTCACTAGATTTGTGGAGACGGGTGAGCTTTCAAGGTCGTTGCGATTTTATCTCCGGGTAGCGAAGAAAGAACCAGCCGAGTTGCGGAATGCTCTGACACAAGAAGTCAAAGTTAACCCTCTATTAATGTATCGGGTACTCAATACCTCAGTGGGAGAAGTGATGCTCGATCGCGCCAGTGAGGTGGTTCACACTCCGACTAATCGCGCCAATCGGGAATCTTTGCGAGGGGCTTTGGTGAGTTCCGCCTTGCCAGATGGGAACATTACTTTACTCGAAACGTTACAAAATTACCCGACACCAGAGGTTCATGTCGAGGGCGATCGCTTAGTTGAGTTTACGCAGAACATTCGCGGAGTACTCGGACGTTTGCCCAATATCAAACTTTGAGCTAATGCCCCCTAGGCACGCCTTTAATAGGCTAGAGTCTCTAAGGTTTCGCGGAGATACCGACGCACTCTGCTATCCAAGCTATAATCCTGAAGTTGCTCATCAACAGGATGTTCGATTTGCCAACGCTGAAAACCTGAACTTCCTGCGATCGCTTGTTTGAGGCTATCCCAGATTTGGCTATCTTGGGAAAATTGACGAGATTGGGGCGTTGCTGAGTTTGCCATAAAATACCTTACCTAAATCGATAAAACATCTTCGTTTTGCGCTGCTCCTCATGCCTAGCGCCAGAAAGCAGAGGTTTAAAGCTTTCTTTCCTTTCAGGATAACCTGGTTATCTTCTTAAGATTGTGCGATCGGCAACATCCATGAATTCAAACAGTGAGTAGTTATTTCCTTACTTCCTAACCAGGCACATTCCGGGGGATTTAAACCCCATGCGAGTCCTTGCCATTCGCCAGAGATGGCAGAAAGAGAACTCCCTTCGGATCAATTTGAAAAATGGCTCAGGAGTTCAGGATCTCACTGTTGAGTTGCTTTCTGCCTCTAACTCAGTTGCGTCTAGCGGCAAAATTTTATTCACCCGCACACCAGGAATTGTAAAATCCTGCGGTATTTTCTCAACTGGGTAGGGAGACGTTGCCGCAAACTGCGACTCACTAGTTAGAAGGACTGGAAGGACACTTAAAGGGACTTGTAAGAATAAATTACTGGCCAGAAATGCTAATGCAGCCCAGAGCAATCCAGCGATGCGCCAACTGGGTGCAAAAGGAACAACTCCTGCTGCCACAGGTGCTACTCGGTAAACTTGCCATAGCACCCAAATCATAATGAAAGTGCCAGCTATGGCGACAACTTGATTGGTCTTTGTTTTAAATAAGCTCAGGAGGCGTCGCTGTTCTTGAGTCAGCTGCTCTACCTTCAACGCCAAGAAGAGAATGCTGAAAATATCGAAAGGACGGGTTAATTGCATCCAAAGTACTGGCGCAATGCCCGCAACTGCCACTAACAAAAACTCTAGCCAGACTGGCAAGATGGGGTCGCCAACTGCCAGCCCCAGCCAGACCAGTTCTAATGTTAGGGGCAATGCTGCCAAACCGGCAAGATGAATCCACAAAAAAGGTTCAGTCCAGAATGAGCGCATAGGTCTATTTAAGTTGCAAGGCGAGAAGGTTGGCAGCTAGAAGGTTACAGTTAGAAATTGGATTACAGCTAGGTTGAAAGTTAGAAGCCTGGTTTGGACTTTCAACCTTCAACCTGGGCTACGCCCCGCTGCGCTAACAACCTAACCGACCAACCTTCAACTTTTTAGCTGACTGACAACGTTCGCCGCTTACTCACCATCTTATAAGTTTCAATGATGTCGCCTTCTTGCCAGTCATTAAACTTATCAAGGCCTATACCACATTCGTAGCCCGAATTGACTTCCTTGGCATCATCCTTCATCCGCTTGAGGGAATCTAGGATACCTTCGTAGATCACTTTGCCACCCCGTCGCACTCGGATGTTGCAATTGCGTATGGCTTTGCCTGAGAGCACGTAACAACCCGCAACTGCACCACGACCCACGGGGAAGACTGCCCGAACTTCGACTTGACCTAGTGGTTCTTCGACCATTTCAGGCTCCAAGAGACCTTCCATCGCGCCTTGGATATCATCTAAGAGCTTATAGATGATGTTGTATTCGCGAATATCAACGCCTTCTTGGTCAGCCGCTTGCCGCGATCCGCTGGCGAGGGTGGTATTGAACCCAACAATTACAGCACCACTAGCAGCCGCTAGGTCAACATCTGTTTCTGTGACTTCCCCAGGAGCAGCAAGCAGAACTCGAACTTGTACTTCCTTTTGTGGCAGTTGTTTGAGTGCGCCGAGAATTGCTTCTACCGAGCCTTGGACATCTGCTTTCAGAATCAAGTTGAGTTCTTTGAGTTCTCCCTTTTGAGCCTGAACGGAGATGGTATTGAGAGTAACCTGTGCTCCTCTTACCTGTTGCAGGCGAGACTCACGTCGTTCCTCCGTTCGAGTAGCGGCAATCCCTCGTGCTTCTCTTTCGTTTTCAAAAGCATCAAATTCATCACCAGCAGCGGGGACATCGCTCAAGCCCAGTATCTCCACGGCAAAGGAGGGAGAGGCCACATCGACTTTCATCCCTCGGTCATCAATCATGGCTCGTACTTTACCAAAGACTGAGCCAACGACGAGAACATCACCGACCCGCAGCGTGCCATTTTGCACCAAGAGTGTGGCAACAGGCCCTCTGGTTTTATCCAGGTTGGCTTCGATGACCGTACCTTTGGCGGCGCGATCGGGGTTGGCTTGGAGGTCTTCAACTTCTGCCACCAATAGAATCATCTCTAAGAGCGTATCCAAATTTTCTCTTTGGATCGCGCTGACGGGAACCATGATCGTTTCGCCGCCCCACTCTTCTGGTACCAAACCGTGTTCGGTCAGTTCCTGCTTAACGCGATCGGGTTGAGCTTCTGGTTTGTCGATTTTGTTGATGGCAACGACGATGGGCACTCCGGCGGCTTTGGCGTGGCTAATTGCTTCAATGGTTTGAGGACGAACTCCATCATCAGCGGCTACCACCAAGATGGCTATGTCAGTCACTCGTGCCCCTCGTGCTCGCATCGCGGTAAAGGCTTCGTGACCAGGAGTGTCAAGGAAGACGACCTGCTGGAGATCACCATCATGTTCGACATCCACATGGTAAGCACCAATGTGCTGGGTAATACCACCGGCTTCACCTTGCGCTACTTTGGTAGAGCGAATGGCATCGAGCAGAGTGGTTTTCCCGTGGTCAACGTGACCCATAATGGTAACAACTGGAGGACGGCGCTGGAGGCTTTCCATGTCTTCCGCAGCCAGCATTTCCGTTACCTTCGTTGCAGCCGCCTCTTCTTGGGCTGTTTCGATTTCGACTCCCATTTCCTCCGCAACCAGTTGGGCTGTGGGGATATCCAGGGTTTGGGTGATGTTAACAGCGATTCCTTTGAAGAACAGCTTTCTAATCACCTCAGTTTCCGCAACGCCTAAGGCAGAAGCTAGCTCTCTAATCGTTACCGAGCCAGCCAACACAATTTTTTCTGGGCGTTCCGGTGTTACTTTCCGATCGCGCTGATTGCGAGTGTCAGATTTGCCGCTGGACTGGCCTTCGCGTCCCTCTTCACTAGTGTGGATTTTTACTCCAGGCTTTTTCCTCTGATGAACAGCCGACGCCATGGAGGCAGCGGGTTTTTGCTGGGACTTAGGCTTGGCAGGACGAGCTACCGCCTGAGTGGACACTAGAGGCACACCTAACTCGTTAAGATCAGCCTCAAAATCCTCTTCATCATCTTCAATAATTTCCCGGCGCTTGTGTTTTCCGGCAGATTTTCCAGGTTTAGATAGATCTAATCCTTCCTCATCCTCGTCAACCCACTCTTTCTTCTTGGGCGGTCGGGGAGGAGTCAGACGCTTGGGCTGTTTCAGTTCGTTGAGTTCTGGTGCGAGCACGTCGAGGCTATCGTCTTCTCCACCCCCATCTTCCTGACGACCGCCGTCTTTAAGACTCGCCGCCACCTCTTCGTCACGGCGAAGGGGTTGAGCTCGTTTTGGTGGTCCTTGAAGTTTGGGCACAGGAGCCGCTGGAGGCGACGCCGGACGACGCGATGGAGTTGACGGTTCACTCCCACTTGAGGATTGGTTGGGACTCGCCGGTTTGGTCACTCCAGCGGGGGGACTGCTGGGTTTTGAAGGCGCAGATTCTTGGCGATCGCGCTTCAAAATGGGCCGATCAACTTGACCTGACTGAGGCTGTTGAGCGGATTTGGGAGGCGTTGGTCTTGCAGGGGGGCCTGCTAGTTGAGGTGTATCCTCCATCGGAGTCGATTCAGTTATCTGGTTCTCGTCTATATCAGTATCAGTTGGTTCCGGATCTTGACTAAGTTCGTCGGGTTGATTCTCCGGCGGATTAACCAACGTGGGTTTATTCAGTGTCGGCTTGTTTGGTTGTGTCACCGAGGATTTGACGGGGGGTTGAGGAGGAATTGGCACTTTTTGACCCTCCTGATGAGAGCTAGAATTCGGACGCTTCGGTTTGATTCCTACAATTTCTTGCTTTTGGTGACCATTGGGACGACCTATCACCTTAGAACCAGTTCCTCCTTCATTCAATGCGGCACTGTCGCGGTTTCTGACAGCTGTTTGACCCGAATACTTTTCTGAAGCTGCGCGAATGCGCTCTGCCTCTGATTCTGTGATCGTACTGCTGTGACTTTTGACCGAGATATTAAGTCTCTCACAGATATTCAAAATGTCTTTATTGTCCAAATCCAATTCCCGTGATAATTCGTAAATTCTGACTTTGCCGTTGTTCATCCAGTATTTCCCCGTCCTAACTATGAGTTTTACACCATATCTACATGCTCGAATGACTGTTGGTTCATTGACTTTGTACCTAATAGTGGAGCTTTTAAGCGTTAGTGAATGTGAATGTGCTGTCTTATTAAGCCGTCAACCATCAATGCTTGAGAACAGTTGATTTCCCTTAAGTGATTTGGATATTTGCCGAAAATTCAGACCCTTCTTATTCTAATTTTGCACAAATCTTAATAAAACTGAGACAGGTTTCGTGTGCTGTCAGTTTCAGCCTTGCTTCTCCAGATAGGTGGCGTGCGTCGGGTTAAGACTCACTCGTTTCCCTATCTTTGAAACCCACGAAAACTAATCCCTCCCTTCTATCCTAGCGATTGCTTGGGTTGACTGAAAGCATTTGTGGTCGTGAGAGTTATAATTCTCCTTCTTCTTGATCATTTTTTGC
>JBFLZA010000343.1:0-9571 GCA_040756535.1 Cyanobacteriota bacterium | reverse complement strand
TACTCGGCAGGATGATAGCAATAACCCATTAGGAAATTATAAAATTCGTTCGCTAGCAACCTACCAACAAGATGAGAGGCTTTATCTTTTTGCCGCGAGTGAACAAGGTATATTTCGTTCAACTTATAGGGAAAACAGCAATTCAATCGATAATTTTCAGTGGGCGTTAGCAAGTCAGAGCCTACCAACGCAAGATATGACTGCACTTACTTGTAATGAGGTGCACAAGAATCTATTTGCTGGCAGTAAGTTTGCAGGGTTTTTACAACCAGACATAGAAAATCAAAGCCAAGCTGAAGAAAATAATACCACAAATCAACCCAAAAATAAACAAGAATGGCCAGATTTTAAGCTTCAAAGCAACCAAATCGATTTGGAGACTCTCTCTCCTCAGATTTTGCCTAAAACTTGGATTGTTCTGCTCGATAAGGATAACTCAATCAATCAAGAGAACAATCAACTGAATTTTGCGATACGCCAAGTTAAAAGCACATCTACAATTACTCGCAATGATTTCGGACTCACTGCAAAAATTACTAGAATTGAACCAGATAAAGAAGTAGATAATGCAGACAAGTTCAAATTGCGCTCAACGGTTGTTCTGAATCGTAGTGAAGAATTGGAGTTAGCTAAAGAACGACTCACAGTAAGCGATCGCCAACAAGAAATCTTCCAAGATCCAATTCAAGGGAATACCATTTTCCTAAACCAGTTCATTCAGGGATTGCAGCCCAATCAAACCGTCATTGTCAGCGGCAAGCACCTGCGTATCCAACTGAATGATATCGGCGGGGTGTACCATTTGGGCGATCGCACCAATCCAGCAACTATCCAATGGGAAAAGATAAATCGCGGGTTGACAAATTCCCAAGTGCGATCGCTCGCCATCAATCCTCAAGGAAGTGTCATTTGGGCAGGAACAACTGAAGGCATTTTCCGTTCCCTCGATAGCGGTGAATATTGGGAACCCGTTGATAGTTGGGCGGACATCAACAAAACCTTGGATAAAAAAGAGATTCAGGCGGTGTTGTCCAAACCCAGTAATGATTCTAATCAACCTGATCTGATTTTTGTCGGGACGACTGAAGGCATTTTTCGCTCTAACGATGGCGGGAACCAATGGCAAAAAATTAATCAAGAGCAAGGACTAACTTACACCGATATCCGTGCGATCGCTGTCTATGTCTACGATAATAAGAACTACGACAATAATAAAAGGGAAAAATTGATGGTTGGAACCGTCAATGGTGGTGTGTTCTGGTCAGAAAATAATGGCGATACTTGGACAACCACAGGCTTAAATAATACCGACGTACAAGCACTAGCAATTCAGTTCCATTCATCGGTCGATTACATCTTCGCAGGAACGATTCGTGACGGGGTTTTCCGCTCAACAGATGGCGGTATTACCTGGCAGCAATTATCTTCTGTTAACACAGGTTTAACCAATCTGAATATTACCGCATTAGCATCTAGTTCTAGAACGGATATAATTTTTGCAGGGACATCTGGCAGCGGTGTATTTCGTTCTGGAGATAACGGCGATCGCTGGGAACAAGTGAATACGAATTTGACGGATTTGGAGATTCGTTGCTTAACGGTTGATGCTGATGGGAAGGTGTGGGTGGGAACATCAAAGGGAGGAGTTTTCTATTCCGATAATCAAGGGGAATTATGGACACCTGCCAACACCAACCTCACTAATATAGATGTGCGGGCAATCCTCATTCCTCACAACTCTCAAAACATTTTTGTAGGCGGCATCGGCATTCTGCTGTCCCCAGATGGCTTTGAAACGAAACCCGTGCAACGGCGAGACGTAGTACAACTGCTAGAACCCCCTACTTCATTGCCAAATACCTCAATTCCCTATCAGCAGTGGAAGGTGATGGACAAGGATGGATTTCAGGGTAATCTCACGACAAGTCAGCACGACTTGATAGGAGTAGAAAGTAGCGATAACGAGGACGATGCTTCCCCTCAGCTAACCTTACTGCCGGCAGCAGCAGATAGTGAGGTTGTCAGTGAAGTGGCGAACATCAAATTGCCTCCCACCGAGCAACAGTTGCCCATCTTAACCTTGCAACAGCCTCTGAAATATAGCTACGATCCAGCAACGGTACAAGTCTACGCCAATGTCGTGCAGGCAACGCATGGCCAAACCGTCGAGGAAGTGATAGGAAGTGGGGATGGACATCAAACCAACCAGCGCTTCGCCCTCAAAAAACCGCCCCTAACTTATGTACCCACAACCACGGCAAGCGGTGCCAAGAGTACTTTAGAAGTACGGGTTAACGGTGTGCTGTGGCAGGAACTTCCTTCCCTGTATCCCCTCACTCCGCAAGACCAAAACTATATTATCCGCATTGAAGATGATGGCACCACAACCGTTACCTTTGGCGATGGCATTAAAGGTGCTCGTCTGCCTAGTGGTAACGAAAATGTGACAGCCACTTACCGGAGTGGGATTGGACTCGATGGCAATATTGCCGCAACTCGCCTCAGTTTACTGAAAACTCGTCCCCAAGGGATTGTAGAGGTTAACAATCCCATCCCGGCAACAGGGGCAGCCCCAGCCGAATCTTTAGATGAAGCACGGGAAAAAGCACCTCCCACCGTGCGGACGTTGGATCGAATTGTCTCCCTGCGCGACTTCGAGGACTTTGCGCGAGGCTTTGCTGGAATTGGGAAAGCGCAAGCCGTTGCTCTTTGGCACGAGGAAAGTCACTTAGTACATATTACGATCGCAGCCGTAGGTGGAGAGAGTGTTCTTCCAGAATCCTCCCTGTACACCAATTTATTGGAAGCCATCAAGCAAGCCAGAGATCCACTGCAACAAGTACAGGTTGATTCTTACGATCGCATTTTATTCAACCTAGAAGCCCGATTACTCATTAACCCCCGCTATCAACCCGAAGCAGTTGAGCAAAAAGTCCTTACCGCCCTCAAAACCACCTTTGCCTTCCCTAGACGGCAGTTCGGCCAAAACGTCACAGCAGCAGAAGCGATCGCAACCATGCAAAACGTTGAGGGAGTGATTGCCGTTGATTTAGATGCGCTTTATCCCTCCGGCCGCAGTAAGGCGCTAGTCCAGTCCCTGCCTGCTTTCCAGGCTCGCTCCGACCCCCAAACGAATCAAGTGTACCCCGCCCAATTGTTATTACTCAATCCTGCTGGAATCAAACTTGCGATCGTGCCCACACTATGAGATCAAATCTGTTTCAAGAAACACTTTTCGTTGAGACTGGGCGAAGCATTTGGATACCAATCTCTTGGGCTTTTAACTAAGCGAGTCGCCCAAATGCTGACGCTCGTTCCTCGCTACCGCTTCGCTAACTCCCCTACAAGCACCTGTGCCTCTCCCCAGCTCCCCAGCTCCCCAGCTCCCCCGCTCCCCCGCCCCCTAGCTCCCCATCCCCCCATGGCTCTATCTCCCCAAGATCGCTTATACAAACTCCTTCCTGCCATCTATCAGATACGGGATGCGGTGGAAGGCGAACCTCTGCGGGCACTGCTAGCCCTGATTGAGCAAGAAGTGCTGACGATTGAAGGGGATATCACCGACCTTTACGATAATTGGTTTATTGAAACTTGTGCCGAATGGGCGGTTCCCTACATTGGCGATTTACTCGATGTAGAAAAGCTGTACGCCGATAATTCCCGCGTTTACGGACAGCAAGAGCGACGGGCGTATGTGGCGAATACCCTTGCCTATCGAAGACGCAAGGGAACAACTGCTGTATTGGAACAGTTGACGCAAGATGTAACCGGATGGCGAGCACGAGCGGTAGAATTCGCCCGATTAGTGGGAACTACCCAAAACCTCAACCATATTCGCTCCAACAGTACCACCTTCAATCTGCGAACCGATAACTCCCTACAGCAAACCGGCACACCCTTTGAACAACAGGCGGCATATAGCGCAGAAATCCGCCCCATCCGTCGGGGGGGGCGGTATAACGTTGTCAATATTGGCTTATTTGTCTGGCGCTTGTACAGCTATCCCATTGAACGCAGTACAGCACGGGCTGTGATCGGGCCTGGATCTAAAATTACCGGACAATATTACACCTTTAACCCATTGGGTAAGGATGCGCCGTTGTTTAACCGGCCCCAGACAGAGACGGATATCATTACCCTGGCGCAAGAAATTAATGTACCGGCTATGCTGCGCCGTGAATTGCTGGCAAATGAATTGAAACAACGGCGGCAGTTGCGATTGCAAGGAAAACCGATAGAAGGGCTTCACTATTTCGATCGCGAACCCGTCTTGCAACTCTTTATCAACGGCCAACCCAACCCCATTCCTCCTGAAGAAATCCTCATCTGTAGTTTGGGAGAAGAAGATGAAAAAGATGAATTTGGTAAAGCAATCTGGCGCGTTCCCCCAGATGAATCCGATCGCAGTTCTGATGATACCTCCCTACCCACGCAAGTTGTCGCAGTAGACCCGGAATTAGGACGAATTGCCTTTCTCCATCAACCCTGGCCAACACGGGTGGAAGTCAGTTATTCCTATGGATTCAGCGATGATATCGGTGGTGGTTCCTACAGCCGCAATGAACCCAGTAGCGATCGCATCACGCTTTCAACTCAAAACCAGGAGACGGAAAACTCCATCTCACCCCTAATTTGGGAGGTAAAACAAGCCACCTCAGCCGACTCCAACCCCCTCGCAACTGCCATTCAAACCTGGAATCAAACTGTTGAAGCATGGCAAGGATTAAAGGACTCTACTCATTTTCCTTTAGCTCGCATTCAGATTCCAGCCATCAAGATTACACAACCGGATCGGGAAAAAATTCGTCCTTATTTTAGCCCTGGCATTATTGGCAAAGGGTTAAGAGTAATTGTTCGTCCGGGAAGCTCAAGTGTTATCGTCACAGCCGGTAGAGCAGTCGATCACCAAGGGAGACTGATTCTGCTTGAAAGAGACTATGTAGTCCCTCTTGCAGAACTTAACCTCAGCCAGGACACAAAAGGATGGCTTGTCATTTTTTATCGTTCCCTTTCTGAGAAGAAAGCAACTGAACAGGATAAAGCACCGATTGAGTTTGTTTCGGAAACCGCCTTCGATGAATATCCTCCCGGAACGTTTATCCCCCTCATCCATCTCACACTGAATTCGCAAAGGCCGAACCCACAGTTTGACGAGAGCATTTGCCGATCTTTCCAGTTTAAGCCGGGAATCGTGCAGGGATTGGAGGTTAAGCTGCAACCGAGAAAGTTAGAAGCTGTGATTACAGCAGGAACGGTTGTCGATGAACGAGGGCGATCTCTAATTATTTCTAACAATTTCTCAGTTGATTTAAGTCCTTATCAAGGTGAAATCAAGCGCCTAGTTTTAAGGAAAACGACAGGATGGAGAAAGCAGTGGCAAATTGAGCTATTGAATCCAGAAGATTCTCAAATTCATCTCGACCCAAATTGCCTTCATTTAGCAACGCTAGAAATCCCCAAAGTCAAAATTGCTGAGAACAATATTGATGTAACCAGCGTTCGTAGCCCTCTTCCTCCTAATACTCAGTTGCAGCTTATAGGAGTAGATAAGGGGGATAAGGGAGACAAGGGACAAAATTTGCTAGGTACGAACGCAACTCCGGATGAGATTAAGATCAACGGTCTAAGCGTTACGTTAGTTAATCCCGAACGAGCTATCATTGCTATCTCTCCGGGGACAGTAAGTGATGAGCAGGGACAGACGATTAGTTTAGAGCGAGAAATGCAATTTGATCTGAGTGCTTATTCCGGTCAAACGCTCATTTTATTCATCTCTCACCAAACAAAACAAGGATTACCCCTTACTCCTGTGAGTCTGAAGGGACGAGGATGGCAAAACCTCGGCATCGTTTCTCAAGAACCCGATGAGGCAGAAACGGGAACTATCTTAATCGCAGATAATTGCACTTACGAAGGGGACTTATCTATTGTTGTGCCTGCCGAGAGACGGCTGGAGATTCTGGCGGCTGATGGCTGTCGTCCCCACTTACAGGGTAACGTCTCAGTACGGGGAACTGCGATCGCAGACAATCCAGATCCGGGCGAACTCTTTCTGGATGGACTGCTGGTAGAAGGTAAACTTACCGTTTTAGCCGGTAATCTTAAGCGGTTGAACCTCAACCACTGTACGCTTGTTCCCCAACAGGGTGGACTCTACGTGGAACCGGGATGGCTCGTTCCTCTCGATCTTAACGGCGAGGAGGGGTTTAATGCGATCGCTCTAGTCATGTATTGCTTAAATTGGGTGTGGCAGTCGATTTGCCGGGATGTCGGGTTAAGCAATGCCTCGTCGGAATTTAACCCAACTCATCTCCTACAACCAGCCCTTCAGCAGCTACAGAACCGAGTTTCACAAATTTGGCAAACCCTCCAGCGTTGGCGGTGTCCCCACGAGTTAGAACCCGACACCGAAACAGCACCCCCCACAACCCAATGGGATAATGCCCGTTTAGAGATTGCGCTTTACCGGAGTATTTGCGGCCCCCTTTACCTCACCGATACCGTCCCAAGACTGACGATTGCCGACAGCATCATCGATAAAGGATTAACCGGAGGGGAACAACAACCGGAAGCCATATCAGCCCCTGGCAGCGAGGTGGAAATCAACACCAGCACGGTTTTAGGCCTGACAACCGTTCGCAACTTAGAAGCTAGCAATAGTATCTTCACCGAAAAAGTGATTGTAATGCGGCATCAAAAAGGTTGCATTCGCTTTTCTCATGTCCCCGAAGCATCCCACACGCCCCGCCGCTATCAATGCCAACCCGATGTGGCGTTGCAGGCCGCATTGAAACGGGTGCCCACTGCCGTTACAGCGATTCAAATTCTCCCAACCCCTAACAACTCCTTTGTTTTCCTGGGAACGGCGGGGGATGGCGTGTTTCGGTTCAATGCTCAAAATAACGAGCGTCCGTGGGAAGATGTCACTCGGACTTTATCCAATCGCTACATTACAGCACTCCTCGCTTCGGTTCAACCTGGAATTGGCACGATTTCTAGTAGTGGTAATACAGTAACTGGAACTGCGATCGCAAATCAGGAAACGGCTGAGATCAGTACGGCTTTCACTCAACAACTCCAACCCGGAGATATTCTGATAGCCGCAAATCAAAGTTTAAGAATTAGTGAAATTCTGAATAATAGTGAGCTAAAAGTCGAGCATCCATTCCCAGAAGCTTTAAGCACTCCCACACCTTTTCAAATTAATACCCTTTGGGTGGGTGCAGTAGACGGCAGTATTTATTGTTCAAAGAATAATGGAGAAACCTGGACAAACATCGAAACCAGAGTTAATACAGCTATTAATCATCTAGTTGCTTGGGCAAGGCAGGGTACAGGAACAATCTCCACCGACAGCAGGATGGTGATAGGAAACGGGACTTTCTTCTCTTCCGAAGTGCGAGAAGGTGACACAATTAGCATCGGTGAAGAAACCCGACTTGTAACTGCTCTTGGACAACCTGGAATAGGTAAAATTTCCAGTCAGGGGATTACGGTTAGGGGTCAAGAAACTAATTTTAAAGAAACTCTACAATTAGGTGACAAAATCACTGCTCTCAATCAAACTAGGATTATTGTAAAAATCCACTCCAACAACTCAGAAGGGGATAGGCTGGAAGTTAATGCACCATTTCCAGAAAATTTACCAGCAGGAACCCCTTTCAAAATCAAAATTGATACAATCTTGGAAGTCAATGCGGCGTTCAGCAGCAACGTCAAGGAACAGCCTTTCAGGATTCATCAATTATTAGCAGCAACGTTAGGAAACGGCATTTTATGGGCAAATGACAGAGGAGAAAATTGGGAAAAAATCAATACAGGTTTAACGAATTTAAATATTACGACTATTGCTATTGATTCCACGGGGCAATTATTTGCTGGAACGAGTGGTGGAGGCGTCTTCCGATTTACCAGCCACGAGGCTCAAAACGAGACAATATCTTATCATTGGATACCGTTCAACACAGGCTTGACCAACCTGTATATCACGGCTTTAGCGATTGATGCCAAAGGGCAATTATGGGCTGGAACGGCGGGTAACGGTGTTTTTTGTTCCCATCTAGATGAAATGGATTGGACAGAAATAAATGAGGGATTAACGAGCTTTGTGATTACGGCACTGGTTAAAGCTCAAATCCCAGAGAATCTCTATCCTGTTGTATTCGTAGGAACAGCAAATGGACAAATCTGGTGCTTATCTGGTGAGGATAAAAAATGGCAAAAACTCAAGTCAGATTCACAAGGCATTGATATTACTACTCTGACTGCTAATGAAAGTAAAGGCGATGTATGGGCGGGGACAGCTTCGGGAGATATTTTGCAGTCTACGAATGGAGGTGGAAGTTGGATATCCATCAATCAAGGACTGCCGAATGTTGCAGAAAAATTGCTGATTATGGAGCGTTTGCAACCCAACTTTACTTCAACGTGCTACGGCAATCCCAGCTATGCCCAACTCAGTCAAGCCAGTGTCCTAGAAATTCATACAGGTGCAGAAGATGGAGCCGAAATGGGAGTATTTAATTCCCTCAAACAGCCCCAACGAGAGGCAAATTTACGAGCAAGTATAGAAGAAAATTTGCGATTTGGTTTAGAAGCCGGAATCTTTTATATTACTTGAGGAAAAATTTTAATGAAAGGTGATTTTACCCGCTCTACATTTCAACCGAACAAGCATTATACAAGCGTCCGGATGCAGCAAGGCCGCCTGCAATTGGACTCAGATTGGAACGAGCAAGTTGATATTGAAGCCTATCTGCGTCATGCTCAGGCAGTCGATATGATTGGTGCGGATAGTGGCGTTCCTACGAGCGAAGGCGACTCCGAAGAACCCTATCGAGATAGCTTCAAGATTAGCGTAACTCCAGATGGCAGCGATTTAGCGATCACACCCGGTCGTCTCTATGTCAGTGGTACGCTGTGTGAACTAGAAACAGGAACGCAGTTCACAGCCAAAATTAAAGCTTCTAACCGGGTTGAAGTATCCAGCCTCATCATTGATGGACATCCACTTGAGCAGGGACAGTGGCTTGAATATCCAACTCAGGGAAAAGAGAAACAAGCCCAATGGCTGCAAATTCAAACTGTTACCCCAAATCAGCGAGAATTAACCTTTACTAATGTGAACTTGAAGGATGTAATTGGGGCTGAAACTGAGGAGGATTTTGTTGGTAAGGAAATAGAACTGCGCCGTTTATTGACCTACAACACTCAACCCGACTATCCCAACCCCAATGATGAACCAGCCCTGGAAGAGGGAGTCTATGTAGCTTATATAGATGTTTGGCAACGCCATATCACCGCTCTTGAAGACTCTACTATTCGCGAGGTTGCTCTCAATATCCCCGATACCACAACCCGTACTAAAACGGTTTGGCAATTGAAGCTAAAGAAGCTCGATAACCTTAAGAAAATTACGGAATCGGATACACAAAAAAAAGAGTGGGAAGACTTTTTTACCAAGCGTAAAATTGAGAGTCGCCAGCCTTATTTAAATGCCTGTGCCAAATATTGCCCTGCGTCTGGGAATTCGGCATCTGCTGAAACAGGTTATCGACGGTTAGAAAATCAA
>JBFLZA010000342.1:0-9607 GCA_040756535.1 Cyanobacteriota bacterium | reverse complement strand
ATATCATGTCCGCATAATCGCTTACGATAAAAGGAGAGAGTGCTTTCCCTTAGCGATGCCAAAACGAATTAGCGTAGCAAAACACTTAACAATTGAGCAGCTAGAGCAGCATTACCGCCAAGCAAGAGATGGGGTAGAAAGTCGCCAGTATCAAATTATCTGGTTGCTAGCGCAAGGAAAAAAAACAGAGGAAGTGGAGGAAATAACCGGATACAGCAGAACATGGATTTACGCATTAGTCAAAAGGTACAACAAATTTGGCGCTGAAGGATTAGGCGATCGCAGAAATCAAAATCAAGGAACCAAGCCGTTAATTGACGATGTTGAGCAAGCACAATTATGGCAAGCTTTACAGGAAAAGGCTCCAGACGGAGGGCTATGGAATGGTCGCAAAGTCGCCGACTGGCTTACGTGTGTAACTGGGCGACAGGTGAGCAGACAAAGAGGATGGGAAATATTACGACAAATGACTTTTAGATTGCGAGTCCCTCGACCCTCTCACACCAAAAGTGACTACTTTGAGCAACTAGCTTGGAAAAAAAACTAGCGACAGAAGTTGAAGCAATTAAGGCAAAATATCCAGAAGCTGAAATTGAACTTTGGTGTGAAGATGAACATCGTTTAGGACTCAAGCCAGTTCTCAGGCGAGTTTATGTACCAGAAGGAGAAAATCCAATTGCTAATGTCAATTGGCAATTTAAGTGGTTATGGTTGTATGCATTTGTACGTCCTCAAACAGGAGAAACTTATTGGTGGATTCTTCCTTATGTCAATACGGAACTGTTTAATCAAGTTTTAGAAGATTTTGCCCGTGAGTTTAAATTAGGAGCTAAAAAACGGGTACTTTTAGCCATTGACCAAGCTGGATGGCATATTAGCAAAGAGTTAAAAGTTCCAGAAGGATTAGATTTAATACTTTTACCATCTCATTCCCCAGAACTACAACCAGCAGAAAGATTATGGACTTTGGTGGATGAACCAATCGCCAATCGCTCATTTGAAACACTTAATGATTTGGAGGAAGTTTTATTTGCTCGTTGCCAATCTTTATTGCAACAGCAAGATTTGATTCGAGGTTTAACAGGCTTTCATTGGTGGACTCAAATTGGAGCTTAATCGTAAGTGATTATGCGGACATGATATAATTCCATTGATGGAAGAGTTAACACAAACGTCATTGCATTTGCAGTGACGTTCTGTTTATGGTGCAAAAAGCTTTTGAAGATAAACAAATCAGCTCTACGGTAGAGCATTGGAAACTGGGCGATCGCTCTTGGAGAAAAGTAAGCGATCGCCCTACATGAACTTAATGGCTAATACTTAACCGCCTGAAGAACGGAAGTTTGAACTTTACTGTCTATCTACCCAAAGCAGGCTACTATGCGGACAAGTCACTGTTGATTGACCTAAAATTGGCAGATATGCAGTGGAAGGTCTGTCTTAATATAAGAGGTAAGTAATGGGTTATCTCCAGCGTCGGATCTCTTTTCTGATCAGTGAGTTAGAGCAAGGAAGGGTTGTACTAACTGAGGAGGTTCTGAAAAGTGAGAGTGGCCTTCAGTTGCAAAAGGAGCTTTTAGCTGTACAACGAATGCGGAATGGTGAGATTGATTTATCTAGCTGCTCACCTCTTGTGCGCTCTACAGCTAGAAGCCTATATTTACTAAAGCATTCTGAAACAGCAGAAAAAAATGCAGAACAGAAAAATATCAGCGCTGTGAGTCCTGAAGCTATCTCTACAGCTATGAAGGTCTACTTCCAAATATTAGAAGAGTTTTTTATTGAGGCAACTGGAACACAGCCAGACAAGTTTGCAGTCAGTCTTTCTTTTAGTGAGCGAGTAAGTAGAGATGCTGTGGAAATCGCTCACAGAGGTCAAAGAGCTTGGGAGACTCACGTTCCAAAGATTCTCAAGTTTCACGGAGAGAATACTGAATTGCTACTTGGTGCTGGAAAAAGCATTGGTGGTTTAAAGAATGTGATGGGAGGTTCATCGCGATTTTCTGGAGCTGCTTTCGATGGTTTCCGAAAGTTTGCCCTCTACACTGACACTATCTTTATTCCCGATCCGGTGTTACCTTGGCTTGAAATTGACCGGGAAGAGGAAAGATTTAGACATGTACGTTTAATTGAAGCCTGTCATGATTTGCTTCAATTAAAGCCACTAGTTGATGCCAATCTTCCCTATCCTGCTGTCGTAGTATTTCCAAGCTGGGAGAAAAGCCTAGAAGCTAATGAGGAACAAACACAAGACAGCATTTCTGGATTAATTCTTGATTTCTTCTCGCACTATCTTAATACAACCTTTGAAGATGAAAGTGAAATCATGAGCTATATTACTAGTTCAGGTAGAGATCATTTTCGGCAAGCTGTGGATCGGCATCATCTATTCTTACCACCTGAAGCAGAAAGTGTTCTTCCATTTAACGAAGCACTTGAGCAATACAAGCGTTCGATTGCTACTTGGAGATCCCAAGAATGGATTGATGCTGCTGAGAAAGCTCCCCCAGAACTACTGGTTTTTAATGGCATCGTGGAGAGACTCATTCCTCAATTCCACATTCGTGACAATGCCTATACACTGGACGCACAGCCTTTGTTTTGGTTGGAGCCACATTTTCATTATTTTCGGCTATGCTCGGAAGGCGGTAATAATGAGCTGAAAGATAAAGGATTACTAAATTCTCAAACTCTATCTACTCTGCAATCACTTCTTCATCCTAATTTGGCTTGGCTTGGAAATGTACCAATTAAGGATATTACACGATTGAGGGAAGAAAATCAAAATGAGACATTCAGACGCAAGTTGTCATCATACATCACAGAGCTTTCTGAATCTCAACTAGACGATTTGGATCGGGTTGCGGCAGAAGTAACAAGAGGAATTGCAGCCTTGCTTGCTGAACATGATAAAGAAGCTAAGCGCATTGATGAAGAATACGATAAAAAACATGTGCAAACAATTGTAGGAAGTACATTAACTGCTGGAGCAGCCTTTTACCCTTGGCTGGCACCTCTTTTAGGTTCAGCAGCGCTCCTAGTTCCCGTAGGCAAAGCAGCTATCGACTTCTACAATAAATTTCAGGATAGACAGACACTAGCACGCTCTCTTACTGGCACACTTTCACATGCTCAAAAGAGGAACTAAACGAGCTAAGTCTAGAGCAGCCTAAGATTGTGCTGCAACAGACGGTACTTCAGCGATCGCTGAGGAACGAGAGGTTACTTGCCGCCGCTCTTGCTTTAACGTTAGCGCGATCTCCAATCTTGTAGACTGCGTTAATACCTAACGCAACAGCACATTAGTATCCACCAGGTAGATCACAACTAGGGATGCTCCTCGTAGATTCCAGCACGACTAGCAGCATAGTCTGATAGCACTGTATGCTTGACCCGACAAAAGGAGTCTCAATCTCCTTCTAAATGCTGAGTAACCTTGTGGCTCACACTATTTCATTCCTGCTCACTAATATAGTTTTCCAACCTTGTCGCACAAACTCTAAAATAGTCCATTTCCTCTCTTGTGATTGATTTAGCATGAGCGTCTGCCCTGTACTTATTGACTGCCTTCATAGCAGCGCTAAATGATTCCTTGTCTCTGCCAAAAATATTTTCAAATGTACTCCACTCTTTTTCAATGATTTTCCTTATATCTTCAAAGTAAATTTCTGCTTTCCTAGAGTCAAAAATATCTTTATATGAATAAGCGCCATACTTAGTTTTTCTGGGATCACCGAATATATCAAGCACTTTCTTCTTAGCTTCATTCTCTCCATACTGTTGTCGCAAGCCTTTCCGAACAATATCCCTGAGTTTAGGCTCAATCCTGTTCCGCCTCTCAGATATTTCGGCAAGCATCTCTTCCTCTGAAAGGTTTAATTTCTTGTACTTATTAGCTTCAGTCAAGAAATTCTTTACTGATTCGATTTTAAATGTAAATCTATTTGCATTCTTATCAAGAATGTTATAACCAAGTAGATGGTTAGTGTATTCCTTGGAAAGCTTTGCAAAATCATTAAAGGTATCAAAGTCTCCAAGAGCAAGAAACTTTAGCATTTCATATTCGTCATTGTAGTATTCCTTTAAAACAGTGAGAATCATTTCAATGTAGCTAGAATACTCATCGTTGAAAACATTAACGCCAAGCTCATATGCAGATTTATCTATACGAACTGGTCTTTCTCCAGAGACAATTCTATTTATTACACTGCAAACATTTCGTATTAAGAAAGGATGTCCCCCAAAATCCTCCGTAAGCTTACTGTAAATTGTCTCATCAAATTTTAATCCCATAATTCTGCCAAGTTTTCTCACCATTTCTCTTGTTTGTGGAACATCGAAAGAGGGAATGTATTCGTATGGAATTTGACTAAAAATAGGATTATCAATTCTATTTACCCTATCAATTTCTACACATTTTGGATTTGTACCTGCTATTAGATAGGTAAATAGTTGATCGTGTTTTTGAAAAAGTGAGCGTAGAGTTTGCCAGAAGAAAACGAAGTCTAAACCAGTTTTCCAATGCTCAGATGGTGATATGGTAGGCGTAACTTGTTCTATCTCATCAAAAATTATCAGAAAGTTCTTCTTCTGGAGTCTTCCATAGATTTTCAATAAATCTCTCTCGAATGCTGTAGCAGCATTTTCCTCTGAATATCTCGATTCATCGCTCAATGATACGCTGACCTTGTTTTGAGCCTTGATTTCCTCAGCTACATAGCGTAAAGCAGAGAACCAACGCTTTCTGTGAAAGCTCGGATTCTGGCAGTCAATAAACACAGAAACTCCGCGATTAGCTTCTAAAACTCTTCTAACTCCAAAAATTATTGATGTTTTACCAGTCTTACGTAAACCAAATAAGCCGGAATTTTCACTACCATGATGTCGATTGACTATTTTATGGACTAGATCCGTTCTTCCAAAGAAATATAAGTCTTTTTTCAAAGGTGATTGAAAAGCAAATAAATCCCTGCTATAGAAGTGTTCTCTGAATCGATTTCGGATAAAGTAAGGATCGGAATTTTTTAATATTTCTTCCCAATGAAAAGGAACAACAATTTGATACTCTGGATCACTCTTTAGGAGGTCTCTAATTTTTGTCTCGATTTCTACATCTTTACTTATTAATACACTACAAACTTTTTCAATACGAAGTTCCTGATATTTATCAATTACATAATCAAAGGCATCTAGGGTTCTTGGCTCAAAAGTGCTGTAGTCACTGAAAATTGCAACAATTTCTCTCTCAATATTGAAAAGCTCTTGATAAAGAGATGTAGGCTTAAGCAGAAAATATTTGTAACTACTGGTAGCACCAAGCTTAATCGGGCTACCGCTACTGGTGACATACCAATCTGAGCCGAGTTTCTTAACTATGTCCTTTTCTTGCTGGCTAAAGTACTCAAGTTGGACGTTTGGGTTTATTCCAGCAGTCACTTTGGAAATGTCTTCCATGCGTTTCACTCAGCTATTATCTATAGGTAATCAACTGCCTGTTCGTCCCGAGGCCCTTTATACACTATACAAAATAGAAATAATCAATGCTTAATTCAATTAACCAACAAATCTTACTCAAAAGCCGCCCAGTTGGGGAACCAAAAGAGAGTGATTTTGCCCTAGTCGAAACCCCAATCTCAGAACCAGGGGAAGGTGAAGTCCTCAACCGCACGATTTACCTGTCCCTCGACCCCTATATGCGCGGTCGCATGAGCGATCGCGTAACGCATCAACTCAACCATGCACCTCACGCCTCCTAAATTGTCAATACCCAGTTCTAGTGTGTCTCTAGCAAGATGTTGTGAACGTTTCCTTGCGTTTGAATTTGCTCATAGCTATATGCACTTAAGCAATAGCTGGCAGACAAGGAGAGCAGATGTCAGAAAGTACGTCAAACTCAGAAATGCTATACCGAACTCTCGGCAGTACAGGAGAGAGGGTTTCTGCGATCGGATTGGGGGGTTGGCACCTCAGCTTGAAGCACGTTGATGAGCAACTGGCTATTCGTATTGTTCGCACTGCGATCGATCGCGGCATCACCTTTATGGATAACTGTTGGGATTACAACGGTGGAGCCAGCGAGATTCGCATGGGGAAAGCGTTACGTGATGGCTACCGAGACAAAGTATTCCTGATGACGAAAATTGACGGTCGCTCCAAGAAAGAAGCCACAAGACAGCTAGACGAATCACTGCAACGCCTGCAAGTTGATTGCATCGATCTCGTCCAGCACCACGAAATCCTCCGCTACGAAGACCCGCATCGAGTGTTCGACCCAGAAGGGGCAAATGCTGCTTTGATTGAGGCGCGTGAAGCTGGCAAGCTCCGATACATTGGCTTCACGGGGCACAAAGCCCCCCAGATTCATCTGCATATGCTTGAAGTTGCAGCTCAGCAGGGGTTTAAGTTTGATGCGGTTCAGATGCCGCTGAATGTGATGGATGCCCACTACCAAAGCTTTGCGAAGTTAGTTGTGCCAGAACTGGTCCAACAAAACATCGGCATTCTGGGCATGAAAAGCATGGCAAACGGGGCTGTGTTACGGTCAAATACGGTAACGCCAATTGAGTGTTTGCACTATGCCTTGAATCTACCTACATCGGTTGTGATTACGGGAATTGACAGCATGGAGATTCTCGATCAAGCGTTTGAAGCCGTGCAGACATTCCAGCCAATGAATGACGAACAGGTGCGATCGCTCTTAGCAAAAACAGCACAAGCAGCCTCACGCGGCGAGTTTGAGCCATTCAAAACCTCATCAATTTACGACGGCACTGCCCAGAATCCGGATTGGCTGGGAGAGGAGCCACAGCGCATCCAGCAATTAATGTCAGCGTGATCGAGAGAGGCGATCAGAAGGATATTTCCTTTGCAAATTCGAGGACTGCGATCGCAATTCCCGATATACATCTATTGCCAGAGCTAAGGCATCCTACCAGATTGGCGATCGCGTGGCGCGTTTGCGAAGCATGGTCGAAGAGCATAGCGATAGCGAGGTATGAGCGCCAACGCTGCGGCTTACAGCAAATCGCACTACAACATTCTGCAAAGTAGTCGCAAACAGAACTCCAGGAAGGTATCCTCAAACACACAATATTGAGATTCCGTCCTAACCATAGGGAAGATGAAACAGAACCACGATCGCAGATACAACGAAAGAGCATAACGCATGAGGAGTTTACTACCGATCGCTGGATTATCATGCAGCATAGCCCGCGCACCTACCCCCACTGATAAAGCTAATGACAACGGCAGACCGTTTGGCACAAGAGCGTGTCCACGCATTTTTATCCAACGAGAAGCCACCGATTGTTTCTCACCTCATTTATGCTCGCGATGGCGATGCTCATGATCTTTATTGATGGGTGATTATGCGAATTGTAATTGAAAGAATAAGGTTATGGAGCAGCCAGCAGTTCGACCAGCTTTTGCAGAAGAACCATCCTGAGTGGGCATGGCTAGCAGAAAAGCCTGCACCGCTACCTGTTCTCAATCGTAGCCTTTGGAGGGGAGCGGTTCCTTCTATTAACTTCTACAGTCTATTGTTTCTTTCCGGATCGATCGCAACGCTGGGACTACTCGCTAATAGTGCTGCCACCATTATTGGCGCGATGATTATTGCTCCATTGATGGGACCGATTATTGCGATCGCCTACAGTGTATCAATGGGAAATCGTTTGCTCTTGCGACGAGCAAGTTTTACGTTGTTTACGGGCATTGTTCTAACCGTTGCGATCGCTATCATCATTACCTGGTTAGTGGGATTACAAAATCTGGGTTCCGAAGTCATGGCACGGGTGCGTCCCACCTTAATCGATTTAGGCGTTGCCCTAGCCGCCGGAGGAGCAGGAGCCTTCGCCAAATCTCGCAAATCCATTGCAGATGCACTGCCGGGAGTAGCGATCGCCGTTGCGTTAGTTCCGCCCCTTAGCGTCATTGGAATTGGAGTTGCTCGTGCCTCTACTGAAGTTACCATAGGCGCAACTCTTCTGTTTCTCACAAACTTAATTGGAATTATTTTTAGTGGTGCAATCGTCTTTCTGTGGCAACAGTATGGCTCAATTACCAGAGCGAAGCACGGGTTGACTCTAACGGTTCTCTTCTTACTACTTTTAGGTTTCCCGTTAGGATTATCACTACAAAATCTTTTGATTAGAGAACATGTTTATAATACCGTGTGGTCGATTGTTAACACGAAAACACTAACCTTTGCAAACTCGGATATCCACAAATTAACAGTAACTGTTCAAAAGAGTATGCTGGTCGTCAATCTGGAGGTCATGGCTCCAGCCAATTCCATTTCTCTCAAACAGATTAAAGAAGTCCAGGAATTATTGCAGCAAGAATTAGAGAACCCCGTTAGCTTCAAAGTGCGAGTGATTCCTGCCAATGAGTTTGAAGTTCCACCTGAATTAGATGATTGATGTGCCTTCACTTGCATCATTTTTAAAATTATCTTGCAGTACAGAAGGATTGGCAAAACTTCATCACTTTGATTAATGAGTGTAGAAAAAATACTTTGATAGCTTTTAGCTCGGCAACTTCATTAAGGCAGCTATTCTACAGTCTGTTCAGTAGGAATCAGAATTTGCAAGGGCGGCAAGTCTTGCTTCTTCAGGGAAACAACAGCAAATGTTAAGCCTGATTGTGCTTAAACATACCTTTTGCAATTATTCTTAATCGAGATTCCCTCTAGAATTAGTCATAGAGCCAGTCCTGTCTGAGGATAGAACACCCAAAAAAAACTAAAGAATATCCTTATAGAATAACGTTTTTAAAAGGTACAAATTTATGACATCAGATAATCCTCAAGACAATCGGCAAGATGACGCTCAATATAGCCCTGAAGATAATCCTGGAAGCGAAACAACTGTACCAACTACAGAAGAGGGTAACACTCCGCTCGATGAGAGATATCGGATGACTAGTCAACAATCCGACTCTGAAGTTAGTTCTGGTGCCGAACCTGAAGCTCCTGGAGCTGCTCCTAAGGTGATTGGCGCTCCCAATCAAGGAACTGACTCTCGTTAAAAAGATTTCTGAAAATTGGGCAAATCTTTGATAAGGATGAACCGCTCCTCTTTGCTCTGTCCTACTGTCCCAATGAAATTTCGGGTTGAGAGCTATAGCTAATTTAGGCGTAGTGACTGCTTGCCAAGAATACTCTGAGTCGTTCCCCCGCGTGATACAAGAGACCCCATTATCTGTAAATATAAAGTGATTCAGACCCGAATTATTTGTGCATTTCAAATAGAACTCCATTTACTGTAAATGACCCACAAATAATTCCAATGGATTCACATTAACTGCAAATCAATTTCAAGGAGTGAGCAAACCTTGTTAGGTATTAATTTGAACGCATAGGGTTTGATTACTACCACTTTATCCAGGCATATATCTTAGGCTTAAACCTTCGTTAAACCTGGACAATTACAAGACTTTTGCTTCTAAAGCTCCCTGTTCCTAAACCTTGCAGCCTATTTGCAGATAATCTGGGTCAATATACTCCCTTATTTGCCAATCAATAAGGTGGCTCGAAAATCACCTTGGCAAGCGGGTCGCTACAGCTAGCGATCGCGAAACCCAACAAGCCTTGTTTTGCCTGCGTTAG
>JBFLZA010000341.1:0-9613 GCA_040756535.1 Cyanobacteriota bacterium | reverse complement strand
AGCCTCCACGTTTACCCCCAACTGCGCCCAGGGTTGATCTTTCACAGACGCCGGAATTTCACTCGCGGACTGAGGGAGATCGCGCACATGACCCATTGATGCCTCGACCTGATAGCCAGAGGGCAAGTAATTGCGGATGGTACGTGCTTTGGTGGGAGATTCAACAATGACCAGGGTTGACATGGGAACTTCCGAAAATATAGCGGCTGGCTAAACAGTCAGATTCGATGCACAAAAGGTCGAATGTCAAGAAGAATTATTCTTCCATCGAGCAGAGAGGACATCACAAGGAAAGCAAACGAGAGAGCATCTCCTCCAAGGAGAATCGCCAGCCTTACTGCTAAATGTACCTTGTCTCTACTTATAGCTGATATCACTGGCGACCCCCACCTCTCCGGATTGTGCCATCAGGAAAGCCTAGTCAGGTCAATCGTAAACTATGGCTGAGATTTCACCCGTCCTTGTTGGAGCAATACCGGAACCCACCGATTGAAGCAAGGAAGGCGATGTGACTTTACTACCTGGAGGAGCGACCAAGAGAGAGACAGGCTGCCTCACTTGACTTTAGCTTTTCATGTGCAGGAACAGAACATGAACAATACTCCAAGCTAGGCAACAGGGGAGGATGAGTGATGTGATGTGAGTCAGATGGCACTCTCTATCTGCGCCTGCACCTCAAGCAGGGACGACTTTAATCCAGATTAGCGCAGCATTGCCAAGTATTAACAGGCAAGTCTCCAGCCAACTGAAAAGTTAAGCCCTTCGGGTAGGGAAAAGGGGAAAGGGGAAAGGGGAACCCCATGCATCTTCGGACAAAGGCAAAGTCAGCGATCGCTCTATCTGTGGAACGAACTCTGGAGCAAGTTGGAAAACCAATGGGTAAGTTAATGGAGTTGGAGACAGATAGTCCGTTTTTTTTTCTCTACTTATAGATGAAGGGTTATTCTCAAGCGGGTTACAAGAATACTATCTTCTTCCTGAAGATTGGGTAAATTATTGTAATTAATTGAATTTTTGTATTTCTATTTTCAATTTTAAAATTGTAATTACAATCTCAAAAATTGACCAATACTTCAGTTATTAGTAGAAGTAAAATTGGTCGTTTTCCGAATTAGATAGACGCTCAATAATCAGTATAAAAATATTAAAAGCGCAAGCATTCTAGACAACGCTTGTCCTTGAACTTTCCCTTTAAGGTCAACATTGCTCCCAAATCGGTGGCAATCACCGATAAGATAAAAAAGTTAATCTTGATACTGAGATAGCCATAGACATTACCTATATAACCTATGGATTTTGCCAATATTGCTGCCCAGCTCAATGCCGGGATAATCTTGCCAGAGGGAATAGTTCTGATTACCCTCTTACTGGTCTTATTAATTGACCTGATTTTTGGCAGGAGAGCTACTCAAACACTTCCCTATATAGCCATTGGGGGTCTTCTTACTGCCATCGCCGCCCTGTACTTGGAATGGAGTGCTACCGACCCGATCGCCTTTTTAGGTGCCTTCAACGGTGACGCCATGAGTATAGCGTTTCGCGGCATCATTGCCTTGTCAACTGCTGTAACGATATTGATGTCAATTCGCTACGTGCAGCAGGCAGGCACTTCTTTAGCAGAGTTTATCGGCATTTTGCTCACTGCGACCTTGGGAGGAATGTTCCTGTCGGGGGCAAATGAGCTGGTGGCGATTTTTGTCTCATTGGAAACGTTGAGTATTTCATCTTACCTGCTGACAGGTTACATGAAACGCGATCCCCGTTCTAATGAGGCAGCGTTGAAATACTTGCTGATTGGGGCATCAAGTTCGGCCGTCTTTCTCTATGGCATCTCCTTGTTGTACGGGTTGTCTGGAGGAGAAACACAGTTAAATGCGATCGCCGACGGGGCCGCGACTTTGGAAGCGGGTCAATCTCTGGGGATTTTGATTGCGTTAGTATTTGCGATCGCAGGGATTGCCTTTAAAATCTCAGCCGTTCCCTTCCACCAATGGACGCCTGACGTTTACGAAGGGTCTCCCACTCCAGTGGTTGCCTTCCTCTCCGTCGGTTCCAAAGCGGCTGGTTTTGCACTTGCCATTCGTCTTTTGACCACCGCCTTCCCGTTAGTTACTGAACAGTGGCATTTTGTCTTCACTGCCCTTACTATCTTGAGCTTGGTTTTGGGGAACGTCGTCGCCCTCACTCAAACCAGCATGAAACGGATGCTGGCCTACTCTTCCATCGCTCAGGCTGGATTCGTCATGATTGGTCTAATCGCCGGAACCCAAGCCGGTTACGCCAGCATGATCTTTTACCTGTTGGTTTATTTATTCATGAACTTGGGCGGTTTTGCCTGCGTCATCCTGTTTACACTACGCACGGGAACTGACCAAATTAGCGAATACGCAGGTCTTTATCAGAAAGACCCCCTTCTGACTCTGTGCTTAAGCATTTGTTTACTCTCCTTGGGTGGCATTCCGCCTCTGGCAGGCTTCTTCGGTAAAATTTACTTGTTTTGGGCAGGTTGGCAAGCAGGACTGTATGGTTTAGTGTTACTAGGTTTGGTTGCCACTGTGGTTTCGATTTACTACTACATCCGTGTGGTCAAGATGATGGTAGTCAAAGAGCCACAAGAAATGTCCGATGCCGTGAAGAATTACCCAGAAATTAACTGGAACCTTCCTGGGATGCGTCCCTTGCAAGTGGGTTTGGTACTGACACTGATGGCAACGACCTTGGCAGGCATTTTGTCCAACCCTTTGTTTACCTTTGCTAACAGTTCAGTCACGCGCACTCCCATCCTGCAACAAGCTGTGATTACCCATCAGCAACCTACTGTTAGTGTTGGGGCCATAAATGCAGGTAGAAGCTAAAAGCTAAAACTAGCGTAATCTTTGTGAAGATGCCTGACTTCAAAAAGTTAGGCATTTTTTATTTTTGCCAATCAAGAACTTTCTCTATTCCTGGTATAGGAATTCTAATACAGGAAAGGGAAAAAGTGCCCTTTCCCCTTTCCCCTTTTCCCCTGTTCTTACTTATAGATATTCTTTAGAGTGAGAAAGGAGTAATTTTTGGGCAATTCCTAAGTTGACAAAACTCGACGTTCCTTTGTCAGGAGAGCCCGCAACCAGCGTCGGGTATCTTGAGGAATAAGCCACATCCCCAAATACAAGCTGATATCAGCGGGCTTTGGCTTCCCCCGTCGAGTAGCTTCCCACAACAGTGGTAAAAAGGCTTTCCAGTCACGACCTAGAGCCGCTCGCGCACTCACTTCTGCCAAGATGAAGGAGGAATAGGCACGGGGTGTGACTAAGTCTCGTTTGGATTGAATCCAATCGAACGAATACTGCCAATCGCTTGAACGACTGACTCTTTGCCGCTGTTCTCCTCGATACCAGATGGATAATGGTTCTGGTACAAACTCAAGACCAACCTCCTCTAAGGCAACTGCTCGTAACAGCCAGTCCCAATCATCATGGCGTTTGAGGCTGTTGTTGAACGGAACCTTTTGTAATAATTCTTTGGTGGTCATGATGGTTGATGTCTGAATTAGCCCTTCTCCTTGGAACAGGGTATTGCGGACGAAAAGGTATTCACTAACCGGTTCTGATGGCGAAGGTAGTCTTCTCGGCCAAATCTCGTCGCCTTGAGGCGATCGCGCAATCAGATAGCAGGAGACAATGGGTAAGGCGTACTGAGACTGTCTCACTGCTTCAAGCTGTAGTTCTAACTTTTGAGGCATCCATTCATCATCGTCGTCTAAAAAAGCAACCCATTGAGATTGAGCGGCTGCAATTCCAGCATTACGCGCAGCACGGCTACCCTGATTCGTCGGGAGTTCAATTACCTTGAGCCTGGTATCGTCTATTTCTGTAAGCCGTGAACGAGTGGCTTCGTCAGGGCCATCGATGACAACAATGGCTTCAATCTCGTTAACCGTTTGTCCGAGGGCACTTTGAACTGCCCGTTTCACCAACTCCGGTCGGTGGTAAGTGGGTATCACTACACTGACTAGGGGTTCCAAGGAAATGTCCTCCTGATGATTGATGCGATCGCGTTATTCAAAACACAACATCTTTATATAATGCAGTCGTCTCGCAGATAACTCCCTTGAGGGTGAAAAATAATATTTGGGTAAATTTGTCAACCCCTTTTAATAATTTTTTTTATATCGGATACGGAAGTAAAAATCTACCTTTAATAAATAAAAGAGTTATTTGCTGTGTTGAGCTATACATTTTCTTCATATTCTCTCTAAAGGTACATTTCTTAATCTCTCTTCGGGGAGAAGTTATTAAACGTTTTATTAAGGCAATATTACTGTAGTTAATTATTAATTCGTAATTTTTAATAGTTAAAATCTGCTTTATAGCCGGATTGAATTCTGAGAGCAAGAGCAAATTTCAACTATCTTAGTTGCCAGTTAGTTAAAAAAATTGTGGGTGCTCAAACAATCATCTACCTATCAGGTGCCTGCCCATGTCTGCTAATCCAATTCAGTCCACGCCCCAAAAGCTTATTGGTCTGACCATTCCCCAAGAAAAAGAGAAGCTAAGCTTTGAAAGAAAAAAGCTGCCAATTTTGACGGTTCAGCTATTGAATCGAAAAATTACTTGCGTTACTCTTCCTGACCTGATAGAAGTTATTCACCAAGCCTGTGTTGACAATAAAAAGCTGACTGTAGGCTCGTATAACATTCACAGCTTTAATCTCTCAATGCAGCTACCCTGGCTTTATGAATTTCTTCAAAGTGTAGATATCGCACGATGCGATGGCATGGGTATCTTAAAAGCATTGGAATTCATGGGGCTGAAATTACCCATAGAGTATCGCGTTTCGGGTACGCGACTAGTACCGGAATTAATAGAATATTTAAACCGGAAGGGGGGTTTCTCATTTTTTTTACTGGGAGCGAAGCCTAAAAATTTAAAAGCAGCATTGGACAATTGTCAAGCACAGTATCCAAATTTAAAGTTTTCAGGACACCACGGCTATTTTGACAAAGAAGACGAATTAGAAAACGAGAAAATTATCCGGGAAATTAACAAGGTAAAGACTAACATCCTAATTGTTGGCATGGGAATGCCGCTTCAAGAAAGGTGGATTCAGCAACATCGCCATCGTCTCAACGTTAACGCGATTCTTCCCACAGGTGCAGTCATCGATCGCTTGGCGGGTAATGTGTCCGACTGCCCGGAAAAAATTTCCAATATGGGGTTAGAGTGGCTTTATCGTTTAGGTCGCGAACCCAAACGCTTAGCAGCTCGATATTTGCTCGGTAATCCTGCTTTTGCCCTGCAAATCGCTCTGGCAAAATCCTATGCCTCCACCCTACAGATAGAGGAATTACAACCGATTACTAACCGCACCCTTGAAGTTTTGAAGTAACCTAAGCAGCTATCGGCAATTTCCCAAAAGTGTCGAATACTTCCTTAGAGGACAATCAATGAGTGAGAGTAAGGTAAAGTAAGTAGTATAATAACTCTCACTTCATGTTTAGGCAGGGTAAGCATCGTTTCAGTTTTGGCAGTTGCGCTCAATTTCCCTAACTTTGCGAAAAAATTCTTCAATGGGTATATCTCCTCAAGTCAGTGTTGTAGTTCCTGCCTATAACGTTTGCTCTTATATTGAGGAAGCGTTGGTTTCTTTAGAGCGTCAATCTTTTCAGGATTTTGAGGCGCTTATTGTTGATGACGGTTCTACAGACGATACAGCCCAAAGAATTAAACCATTTTGCCAGCGCGATTCACGCTTTGTGTTACTGCAAAAACCGAATGGGGGCCTCTCATCTGCTCGTAACTACGGTATCCGTCATGCTCGTGGCGAATACATTGCTCTGTTGGATGGTGACGATATCTATGAGCCAGATAAACTCGCGATCCATGTAGCTCTACTGGACAAAGAACCCGATGTAGGAGTTACCTACAGTGCCTCACGAGCAATTCGGGATGACGGGCGACCAACATTCATGGTTCTCAGTGGTAAACCCATCAACCCTGATCCACTATTAGCCTTACTGTGCAAAAATTTTATCGGTCACGGTTCTAACGCCGTGTTCCGTCGCTGCTTATTTGATGAAGTTGGCGAGTTTGACGAAACGTTACGCAGCTCTGAAGATATTGATTTTTGGCTGAGGGTTGCAGCAACGCAGCGCTGGCGCTTTTATCGAGAACCGCAAGTGTTGTGTGGCTATCGAGTTCGTCCTTCTGGATTGTCATTTAACGTGGCGCAAATGCAGCAATCTCGCGAACGGGTAATAGAGGCAGTATACCGTCGTTCTCCAGAGCGGGTAGAGCCAATGCTGCCGACAGCTTATGCCTACTTGTATCGCTACCTCGCGCGGTTGTCTCTAACAGCCAAAGATACAGCAAAAGCTCGTGACTTTATCGATCGCGCTTGGGCTAGTGATCGCTCAATCTTTTATCGCGATCCGCGATCGCTGCTGACTTTAGTATCGGTTCGTTTGGCACCGCTTGCCAAATTGGCGATTAAGCGATCGCTGGGTTCAACATAGTTACACCTACCTCTAGCTGAATAGAAATTGCTATGCCGAGGAGATTCTACCGAACCACGAACCATTCCCTTCAAATCCTTGACCCCCTTTCAGCGTTGTCATTCGTCGGATGAACAAAAGTTCGTTACTCAAAAGTGGGTTCTGGGCCACCTACGGCACGATCGCAACACGTATGCTGGCCTTGCTCAGTAACCTAATTTTGGCAAGGTTGCTGCTACCCTCTGAATTCGGCGTGATTAGCGTTGTCTACATTTTCTGGGCTTTTGCCAATCTGTTTGTCACAAACACCGCAGGATCTTATCTGGTCTACAAAGGTCTTGAAGACAAGCGGTATGTCAATACTGCTTACACTATTAGCCTAGGCATTGGTCTAATTTTAGCGCTGGGATTCGTCGCCATCGGACCTCTGGCTGCTGATTTTTTCAAGGTGCCAAGCCTTGTCTGGATTTTAATGGTTTTGGCGTTTAACCTTTTGCTCTCATCTGCCCAAGGAGTATATATTGGGGTACTGAGGCAGCGGATGCAGCATCGCGAGATAGCAAACTCTACCACAATCTCTTCATTGGTACGAGTTGTCTGCACCATCGGAAGTGCTTTTTTGGGTTTCAGTTACTGGTCTTTTGTAATTGGAGATACAGCTTTTTGGCTAACAGTCTGTATTCTTATGCATCGCCAATCAAAGCTTAATTTTCGCCTACAGATTGATCCCGAAGCCAGAGCAGAAGTTTTGTCTTACTGCCTGGGCGCTACAGGTTCTGGCATCGGTTTGTACATCAACTACAACTGTGATAATTTTGTGGTTGGCAGGTTCCTCGGTAGTACCAGTCTCGGTTACTACAATTTTGCATATCAGTTAACAATGGCGCTGACTACCATCCTGAATCAGGTAATGGCTCAAGTTGGGATGTCCGTATTCGCGCAACTCGAGGATGATCGGCAGCAGGAAAATGTTTTAGTTAATGTTGTTGAACAACTTGCCTTTCTATGTGCTCCTGTATATGCTCTATTTTTCTTAATCGTTGACCAAAACCTAATCTCTCTAGTGTTTGGAGAGAAGTGGGTACCTGCCTGCGCCGTAATTCCTTGGTTGCTTCTATTAGCCTACTTTCGTCTGATCAACACTTCGCTTAGTTGTATGTTGTCTGCTAAAGGTCGCCCCGGTGTGAATGCCCGCGTCAACCTTCACATTGCTCCTTTGGCAGCTTTGGGCTTTGTGATCGGAGTGCAGCAGGCAGGAATTGTTGGAGTTAGTATTGCAGTTGCGATCATACTAGGAATCTTGTGGACGATCTACTGGTGGTGGACAGGCTGCCGAGAATTAGGTTGGTCATTGATGAAGTTTCTGATTCCCTGCTTTAAATCCGTCCTAATTGCGCTTTTAGCCATTTTCATTTCTCTGAGCATACCTAAAATCTTACAGCCGCTCCTATTCATTGGAATCTATCTGCTTTGTTTTCGTTTTATGGCTGCGAAACAATTCTTTGAATGCAAAGTTTTAATCAGCCGATTCATTAAAAAATTGGTCAAAGTACGCAGGAAAATATAATAACTCTACATAGAAGCTCGTTAAAAAATATATTTTATGAAAGATTTTATGAAAGTCGTAAAATTGATTAAAGATTCTTCCTAGCTAAGCAACTACCTCTAAAGTTTCCTCTTATTAAAATTATAAAAATGGGCGAATGAACATGAAGATAGGAATACTTACTTACCATCATTCAGAGAACTATGGCGCATTACTTCAAGCCTATGGTCTATCAGAAGCCGTTAAAGAATACGGATATGAAGTTGAATTTATTGATTATCGACCTTATAGGGCAATTATATACTACTTGAAGGAGGCATACTTTAATCCCAACTTTGCAGCCTATTCAGAAAAATCCAGAAAAATGAAAAGCTTTTTTCTAAGTAAGCTGAAAATGAGTCAAAAAACTTTCTACACCCGTGCGGGATTAGAGAAACTCTCGCAAGATTACGATCGAGTCATCTGCGGTAGCGATGAAGTATGGAATATTAAATCAATACGAAAGTTTGACCCTTCTTACTTCCTAGACTTTGTTGATGAGCGTGTCCCAAAGATAAGTTATGCGGTTAGCATGGGACGAACTGGAACGTTAGGAATTTATAAAGACAGGGTTAGTGAATTAATTAAACGATTTGCTTCTATTTCAGTCCGAGATTCAAACACCTTGGAGGTAATGGTTAAAGAGTGTGGAGTGTCAGCTAAAAAGGTACTCGATCCTACTTTTTTAGCAGACTTCAGCAAAATCACATCGGTTCCTAAAGTTGAAAAATATGCTTTGGTTTATGGGAGGTTAAAGCCCAAACAAGAAAGCTATGTGAAAGCCATGGCAGAAAGCAAGGGATTGGTTATCATTTCTGTTGGCTATCCCTGCAAGGTAGCACAAGAAACCTTTTTGAACATCGGCCCAGAAGAGTGGCTTGGTTACTTTGCTCAATCCTCTTATGTCTTCACAGATTTCTATCATGGAGCTATATTTTCAATCATTCATAAAAAACCTTTTGTCTTTTTTGGAAGAAAAGATAAAGCAAACAAGATAAAAGATTTGTTAACTGATTTGAGCTTGGAAGATAGAATTTTACCAGAGGAAATAATAAATAGTTCCCATCAAGAGCTACCTGGAGATATTGATTATGGAGCAGTTTATCTAAAGTTAGATAAAATGATTTCTGGATCTAAGGCATATCTTTGGGAGGCTTTAAATGGTAACAATTAATTCTTTGACTTCTAGTAAACTGTCGTTTTATCGAACCCAAAATATTTTTAGTAGATATGGAGAAGCACACACATTAGAAGAGTTTAAAGAGTACTGTCAGTGGGCGCAAGCCAATAATGTTGAGCTGTATATTTTAGGGAATGGCTCTAACACTCTGTTTGCCAAGAAAACCGTTAATTCATTAGTAGTAAAAAATTGTCTAGATGAGTCCATTACACCCTTGTCCGAACAGCGGATAGAAGTCTCTTCTTCGGTGATGATATCAGAAGTACTGAAGTACTGCTATAAAAACTCTTTGGATTCTTTTTACTATTTGGCATCTGTACCTGCGACGATTGGAGGAGCATTGGCGATGAATGCCGGACGAGGACGAAACTAT